>NZ_QTPW01000031.1:0-90572 GCF_003857965.1 Burkholderia sp. Bp9031 | reverse complement strand
CTGTTGCGCTCGCTCGCGAAGGGCGAGGCGATCACGCAGGACACCTCCACCCTCGAGAACCCGGCGATCCTCGAGCAGCTTGGCCAGTCGCTCTGAATGACGAGGCCGGCACTTCCCGGCACTTCCCGGCCTCCCCGACTTCCTCGACGCACGCGCGTTCCGGCGCCCATCCCGGCCATGAACGCGTCGCGCACGGCCGCTACCCGGCCGCGCACGTGCGTCCCGCCGCGCCCACCCTGCGTGCGCGGCCCGCGCGACGGACACCGCCAAGCGCGGCATCCGTCGCATCCCCTGTTCGATGCAACGACGTACAACAACACTGGAGACACCCAATGAAAAGCAGAATCGTGATCGGTTGCGCGGCGCTGGCAGGCGCGATGGCCGGTACCAGCGCCTTCGCGCAAAGCAGCGTGACGCTGTACGGCAACCTCGACGCCGCCTTGCTGTACACGAGCAAGACGCTCGACGCGGCCACCGGCGCGAACGCCGGCCATCAGTTCGCGATGACCGACACCGGCATGACGCCGACGACGTTCGGGATGACCGGCACCGAGGATCTCGGCGGCGGCCTCAAGGCGAAATTCCAGCTCGAAAGCGGCTTTGCCGTCACCAACGGCGCGTTCGCCCATTCGAACGGCAATTTCTTCGGCCGCCAGGCGTGGGTCGGGCTCGACGGCGGCTTCGGCACGGTCAAGGCCGGCGTGCAGTACTCGCCGTTCCTGCTCGCGATCTTCGATTCGGATCCGCGCAGCTTCTCGCACTTCGGCAGCGGGCTGATCAACTACGTCGACAACGTGCTGGTGACGGGCCTGTTCAACCCGAACGCCGTGTCGTACACCAGCCCGACGATCGCCGGCCTCACCGGCAGCGCGATGTTCGCATTCGGCGGCAAGGCCGGCGACTTCCAGGCCGGACGCCAGTATTCGGCGAGCCTCAAGTACGAGCATGGCGGCTTCATGATCGACGCCGCGTTCTACGACGGCAACGACGGCACCAACCCGACGCCGACGCCGAGCACCGTCGCGTTCGTCGGACGCACGATCGGCGCCGCGTACCGCTTCGGCCCGGTCACCGCGAAGGCGTCGTTCGCGAGCTACAAGGTCGGCGGATCGTTCAGCAACAACGTGTACGGCGGCGGCCTCGACTACCAGGCAACGCCGACCGTCGACCTGAACGGCGGCGTGTGGTTCACCAGCGACCGCAACGACACGGCCAATCACTCGCTGCTCGCGGCCGTCGGCACGACCTACAGCCTGTCGAAGGCGACCGCGCTGTACGCGCAGGTCGCGATGGTCAACAACCACGGCGCGATGAACACCGGGCTCGGGATCAACAACGCGCTTTACGCGGTTACCGGCACGACCGTCGGCGCGAACGTCGGGATCCGTCACATGTTCTGATCCACGGGCGGCGGTTTCGGCACCGGATCGCCGCCGCTCTGAATTCGCAGTCCGAATCATCTTCCGCCGGATCGGGCGCGCGACGGCGCGTCCGGATTCGGCGCGACCTCCATCGCATGTGCAACCGTGTGCAACCGTGCGCGACGCACCGTCCGTGTCATGCCGCACGATCCGCGACGTGCTGCGTCCCCGCACGCCGCGCATCGGTATAGACCGCCATCGACGCAGCTCGGACCGCCAGACCCTCACCGGGCCACCGGCCCGGTGAGTTGCCTGTTTGCGCCATCCGTGTCGTTTACGACCGGTTTCCGGGCGCATGACCGATAGTCCGCTCTATCGGTTTCTCTACACTGCTTCACACCAACACACTTGCCGGGTGTCGGGTGCCGCACGCCGCGCCTCCGACATCACGGCGTCCCCGAGACAACTGCCTTCGTCCCCGACGGTACCGCGCCGGCCCCACCGCGCACCCGTTCGGCCAGCCGCGAAGGCTCCCTTCAGGAGCGTTCATTGAGTTCATCCCAAGCGCACCCCGCGAAAGCCCGGTCTTCGCGCAAGGCCCTCAAGCCGGACGACATCACGATCGTCGATCCTGCCGTCCTGAAGCGTGCGGTCGGGGCCATGGCGTTCGGCAATGCGATGGAATGGTTCGACTTCGGCGTCTACAGCTACATCGCCGTCACGCTCGGCAAGGTGTTCTTTCCGTCGAGCAACCCGTCCGCGCAGTTGCTCGCCACCTTCGGCACGTTCGCGGCCGCCTTCCTCGTGCGCCCGCTCGGCGGCATGGTGTTCGGCCCGCTCGGCGACCGCATCGGCCGCCAGCGCGTGCTCGCCGCCACGATGATCATGATGGCCATCGGCACCTTCGCGATCGGCCTGATCCCCAGCTACGCGTCGATCGGCATCATGGCGCCCGTGCTGCTGCTCATCGCCCGCCTCGTGCAGGGCTTCTCGACCGGCGGCGAATACGGCGGCGCCGCCACCTTCATCGCCGAGTTCTCGACCGACAAGCGCCGCGGCTTCATGGGCAGCTTCCTCGAGTTCGGCACGCTGATCGGCTATACGCTCGGTGCGGCCACCGTCGCGATCCTGACGGCGACGCTGTCGCAGGAAGCGCTGCTGTCGTGGGGCTGGCGCGTGCCGTTCTTCATCGCCGGTCCGCTCGGCCTCGTCGGCCTGTACGTGCGGCTCAAGCTCGAGGAAACGCCCGCGTTCAAGAAGGAAGCCGAGGCGCGCGAGGCGGACGAACGGTCGCGCCCGAAGCAGTCGTTCGGCACGCTGCTCGTCGAACAGTGGAAACCGCTGCTGCTCTGCGTCGGCCTCGTGCTGATCTTCAACGTGACCGACTACATGGCGCTGTCGTACCTGCCGAACTACCTGTCGGCGACGCTGCACTTCAACGAGACGCACGGCCTCTTCATGGTGCTGCTCGTGATGGTGCTGATGATGCCGATGACGCCCTACGCCGGCCATCTGTCGGACCGGGTCGGCCGCAAGCCGGTGATGATGGCCGGCTGCGTCGGCCTGCTCGTGCTGTCGGTGCCCGCGCTGATGCTGATCCGCACCGGCGGGATGCTGTCGGTGTTCGGCGGGATGCTGATCTACGGCACGCTGCTGTCGACCTTCACCGGCGTGATGCCGTCCGCGCTGCCCGCGCTGTTCCCGACGCGAATCCGCTACGGCGCGCTCGCGATCGGCTTCAACGTGTCGGTATCGCTGTTCGGCGGCACGACGCCGCTCGTCACCGCGTGGCTCGTCGATCGCACCGGCGACCTGATGATGCCGGCCTACTACCTGATGGGCGCGTCGTTTATCGGCATCGTGTCGGTGCTCGCGCTGCGCGAAACGGCACGGCGGCCGCTGCCCGGCTCCGCACCGTGCGTCGCGAGCCGTGCCGAGGCGCAGGACCTGATTCGCCGCGGTGCCGACGAAGGCCGCGTGCGGGAGCGCAAATTCACGCCGATCGGCGAGCGCGCGTAACACGCACGTAGCACATCAGGCAGGCATCACCCATCAAGCAGGCCCGCATGACGCGACGCCGCGCGGCACCCGCCGCCGGTGTCGCGCAGGCGACCGTCAGCCCGCCGCGAGTTGCTGCTCGTCGAACCAGTCGAGCAGCGTCCGCGTGACGAACGCGGGATTCTCCAGGTTCGAGATATGGCCCGCGTCGGGCACGAGCGCATGGCGGCAGCCGATCACGCTCGCCATCTTCACCGTCTCCGACGGCGGGCGCGCCATGTCGCCCGCACCGCACATCAACAGCGTGCGTTCGGCATCCAGTTCGGCGAGCGCGGCAAGCGTATTCGGCCGCCCGAAGATCAACCGGCCGAGCGGGACGATCGATTCCCGCAGCCGGTCGGCCGGCAGGCTCGCAAGCGCAGCACGAAAGGCGCTCGGCGCCGGGTCGGCGAGATTCACGTCCGGCCGGAAGAACAGCGGCACGATCGCATCGAGCAGCGGCGGCGCGATGCAACCGGCGGCGGCGATCGCGTCGAGCATCCCGAAGTAGCGCAGGCGCGTCGCATCGGGCTCGGCCTCGAGCGACGCATCCATCAGCACGAGCGAGCGCACGCGCCGCGGTTCGCGCAGCGCGAGCCGCGCGCCCCACATCCCGCCGACGCTGAGCCCGACCACCGCGCACTGCTCGATCTCCAGCGCATCGAGCAGCGCGCTTGCGTGCGCGGCGAGATCGTCGAGCGTGTGCGTGCCGTCCGGCAGCGGGCCCGACGCGCCATGCCCCCACAGGTCCGGCACGATCACGCGATACCGGCGCGACAGCGCATCGATCTGCGGCGCCCACATCGCCGCGTCCCACAGATAGCTGTGCCCGAGCAGCACCGGAAAGCCGGTGCCGTGATCCTGGTAATGCAGCGTGTTGCCATGAACGCGGTGTGCGGGCATGTCGTCTCCGGATGTCGATACGGTCGGCAGCGACCCGGAAACGGGCGCCGCGATCTGTGGCGTTCTGCGATGAACGCGAAGCGGCGAATCATCGCACAGGTTGCGGCCGCTGCGTGTGACTGCCGCCGGGCCTGCCGCGACGCAGGAAGCCGGGCGCGTGCGCCATGCGACCGGCACGCCATGCGGTCGTCATGTTCATGTGGGTTCGCGGTGCGGGAAGAAACCGTCGATGTGATTGCGGCGCCGGACAACCTCGGTCGTCCGGCGCCGCAAGGAGCAACGCAAGCGGTCAGAACACCGCGTGCCCGCTGATCAGGCTCGGCAGCCAGGTGGAGAAGAACGGCAGGTACGTGACGATGTTGATCGCACTGAAGATCGCGAGGTAGTACGGCCACGCCATCTTCGTCGTCTCGCCGATCGACACGTTGCCGATCGCGCAGCCGACGAACTGCACCGATCCGATCGGCGGGTGCACGAGGCCGAGCGAGCAGTTCAGCAGCAGCATGATCCCGAATTGCACCGGCCCGACGCCGCACGCCATCGCGATCGGCAGGAACAGCGGCGTCGTGATCAGGATGTGCGCGGCCATGTCGACGAAGGTGCCGAGGAACACCTGGATGATGTTGATGTACAGCAGCATCAGCCACGGCGCGGCGGTCGACTGCTTGAGCAACCCTTCGATCGCATCCGGAATCTCCAGGTACGACATCTGGAAGCGCAGCATGTTCGACACGGCGATCAGCAGCAGCACGACGCCCGTCGTGCGCGCCGCATGCGACAGCGCGCGGCGCAGCTTCGCGACGGTCAGCGTGCGGTACACGATCGCGGTCAGCACGAGCGAATACACGACGGCGATCGCGGCCGCTTCGGTCGCAGTCGCAATCCCCTTCGCGACGCACACGAGGATGATCGCGATCACCATCAGGCCCGGCACCGCGCCGACGAAGCTGCGCAGCACCGCATACCAGCCGGGAAACGACGGCAGCGCGGACGAACCGTCCTCACGGCGCGGATAGCCGTGACGCACGGCCTGCCAGTACGCGGCGGCGAGCACGCAGCCCATCACCCACAGCACCGGCAGGAGCCCGGAGAACAGCAGGTCGCCGATCGACACGCCGCTCACCTGCTGGCCGTGCAGCATCCCCGTGATGCCCTGCGCGGCGAACGCGTAGATGATCATGTTGGTCGACGTCGGCATCAGCGCGCCGGCGAGCGACGCGTGAGTCGTCACGTTGACCGCATAAGCCGCGCTGTAGCCTTCGCGCTTCATCAGCGGAATCACCACGCCGCCCATCGCCGACGTATCGGCGGTCGGCGAGCCCGACACGCCGCCGAACAGCGTGCACGCGACGACGTTGGCCATCCCGAGGCCGCCGCGGAAATGGCCGACGGTCGCCTGCGCGAAGCGCAGGATCCGGTCCGCGATGCCGCCATGCAGCATCAGTTCGCCGGAGAAGATGAAGAACGGCACCGCGAGGAACGAGAACGCGTTCATCCCCGAGATCATCGCCTGCATCGCGGTCGCGATCGGCAGCCCTTCGACCATATAGGTCAGCACGCAGGAAATGCCGAGCGCGAACGACACGGGCACGCCAAGCACGAGGAATATCAGAAAACTGACGGACAGGATCGCGAGTTCCATGGCGTTATTGTCCCGACGAAGAGCGACGAAGCGCGAGCAGGTGCTCGAGCGAGAAGAGGATGATGGCGATCGCCGCGGGAATCGTGATCAGGTAGCGCACGCCTTCGGGCAGCCCGATGATCGGAATGCGGTCGCCCATCGTCTCGGCGGCCATGCTGCCGCAACCGGCCATGATCGCGATCGCGAACGCGATCAGGCTCAGGTGCTGGATCGCGATCACCACGGTGCGCGGGCCCGGCGACAGGCGCCGCACGAGCGAGTCGAGGCCGATATGGCCGCCGTCGCGCACCTTCATCGCCGCGCCGAACATCGCGATCACGATCACCAGCAGCAGCGCGATCGGCTCGACGAAGTCGGGCGCGTTCTCGAACACGTAGCGCATCACGACCGCGTAGAACACCAGCACCGTGAGCGCCGCGAGACACAGCGACGCGACCACGGCCAGCGCGCGGAACAGCAGGTCGTTCACGCAGCGCAGCAGCGGCGCCGCCGCGCGCGGCCGGCACGGCGCCGCACCGTCCGCGGCGGCCGCGTCCGGCGAGCCGACGGCCGCCGCGCCGTTCAGGGAAGTGCGACGGGTCACTTGGTTGCCTCGATCTCGTCGACGATCTGCTTCATCTGCGGCGTCTTCTCGTACTTCGCCCACAGCGGCTGCATCGCCTTCACGAATGCCGCGCGGTCGATCTGCGCGGCCGGCAGGATCTTCGCGCCGCCCTTCGTCACCGTCTGCTGCGCCGATGCCTCGCGCGCGGTCCACAGCTTCTGGTAGTACGGCACCGAATCGGCCGCGGCCTTCCGGATCGCGGCCTGTTCCTGCGGCGACAGCGTGTCCCAGATCTTCTTCGAGAACACCAGCACTTCCGGCGTCATCGCGTGCTGCGTCTCCGAGTAGTCGGGCGCCACTTCGAAGTGCTTGGTTTCCTCGTACGACGGCATGTTGTTTTCCGCCGCGTCGACGAGGCCCGTCTTCAGGCCCGTGTACACCTCGGCGAACGGCATCGGCGTCGGCGTGCCGCCCATCGCCTTGATCTCGTCGACCATCAGGTCCGACGGCTGCACGCGCACCTTCAGCCCCTTCATGTCGGCAGGCGTACGCACCGGGCGCTTCGCGTAGATCGAGCGCGCGCCGCTCTCGTAGAACGTCAGCGCGATCATCCCCTTCGCCGAGAACGCGTCGAGAATCTTCTGGCCGGCCGGGCCGTACATCGCCTTGCGGAAATGGTCGACATCGCGGAACAGGAATGGGAACGACGGGATCAGCGACTCCGGCACGATCTCGTTGAACGACGCGCCGTTCACGCGCGCCATGTCGATCGCGCCGATCCGCACCTGGTCGACCGTGTCCTTCTCGGAACCGAGCGCGCTGTTGCCGAACACCTTGATCGAATCCTTGCCGCTCGTCAGCTTCGACAGTTCGTCGCCCATGTACTTGACCGCCATGTTGGTCGGGAAGCTGTCGCCGTGCACGTCCGCCGAGCGGAACACGCGGGCCTGCGCGGACACCGCGAAGCCGGCCATCAGCGCGACGGCCAGTGCGATACGGGAGCGGGTGAATGGGTGCGTCATCGTCAGTCTCCTTGTTGGTTGCTCGTTGTTTGGCGGCGATCCGGGCGGCGTCCGCATCCGTCGTTGCACGGCCTTCGCAGAATCGCAGTCATACGTTGTATGACGTGTCGAAGTGAATGTACGTCGGTTAATCGTTTAACTCACTTGGTGCATACCCCTATAAGGGCCTCTGTGGCGGGTTTACGGCCGGGTAAAGGGAAAAGCTTTCTCTATTGGGCAGGAAGCTGGCGAAACGTTTTCCGGAAGCAGGTCCCAATTTGAATCGGCGCGGTGCTGTGTCGTTTTCCCGATGCCGAGCACCGTCTCTCGCCTCTCTTTCGTTTGTCATAGGATGACTGACTACAACGTAGCCGCGGGTACGACAATTTCGCCCACGTCGTGATCATGGGCACGGCCGGCGTGAAGCTGCAGGGATTCGAAGCGAATACGGGCGGCTACGGCAAGCCGGCCTTCCCGCTCGCGATGTCGCTGACCGACGTGGTGGCCGATACGCCCGACGGCATCTCGACGATCGCGCCGGACGCGAACCTCACGCCGCACAACGTGAACCTGCCGGTGTTCGCGTCGACCGCGAACCGTGTCGTCGTAAACGACGAAGCGACCCTCAACGCGCGTCCGGCCAACGTGCTCGACTGCCGCAAGGCGTTCGTCGATTTCCCCGGCATCGACCAGTCAAACCCTTTCGGCTCGACGTGGGCGCCGTCGTTGTAACGACGACGCGATGACGTCGATACCGCGCCCTCATGCGAGGCATCGCGTCACCGTTGACGGCTCCAGAATTGGGGCCGTGCGGCATTAGCGCAGCAGAGCGATGTTCTCATCGATTCGGCTTTGAATCGTGTGCAACGTCTCTTCGGTGATCGCATGCGGATGCATCTTCCTGGCCAGCGCCGCAAACTGGCCGGCCACGTTGCAAAAGCGGTCAATAATGCCGCCGGCCGCCGCTGCTTGAATTTCAGCTTCCTCTGCGAGGCGGAGCACCCCCTCTCTGCGGATCTGCAGGGCCTCCCCCATGACGTCCATCGGGTGGTACCCACCCGGCCCCTCGCAAAATGTTACGTCGTAGGCCGGCGCCAGCTTCCACTCACCGGATCGCGACATGATGTAGGCGAAGTTCTTGGGGTGATCGTCCCGGTTGTTGAACGCGACATTGAAGACGGCTCGCTCGAACGCCAGCCCCTTCTGTCGGACATCATTGGTGCATATGTGGGTCGCACGCAGGAAGTTCACGTAGTCCAGGGAACCCGGGGTTCTGTAATCGGCACCGGTAAACGCGGCAAGACTTTGCATGGGCACGCGCAGGCCGTTCTGTCGGTCAAACCGCCTGGACGCGAATGCCGCCATCTGATTGGGCAAATCGAAATACAACGTGTCCGGGGTCTCGATACCGCACATGCGCAAGCATTCGGCATAGACCATTTCGATCGCGCACACCTCAGGGTGTTCTTGTTGCGCCGGGAATTTGACGAGCCAGGCTTCAAAGTCGGGCTCTGCGATCGTGGTAAAGGTTCCGGAGCGCGGATCACGATAAACCAGTGCTTTAGGTCGGGCACCTTGCGGAGAGCCGCCTATCTGCAGTAACTGCTGCAGGAACGCTCCACCTTCACCATTGAGCACTTCCTGCACCTCCGCCGCAAGCTGATCGAGGGGAATGTGAATCTGCGCCTCCTGAGCTTCGGGCGCCACGGGCTCGAACGACATGACCCCCATCGCATTGCTGCCAATGTAAGCCAGCCGCTCGAGCGGCCCGATGCGCGCCACGTTCAAGCCTCGGCGTTTGAACAGACGATCCATCAGCAACATGCCCCAGCCGTCGGGCAGCGCGTCGTAGACCGGCCCGGGCAGTCCCAGCTGATGGGACGGGAAGTCTCTCCGTAGTTTGGGCCCGTTCAAGGGCAGCACATGGGAAGAAAGCTCCAGCCCTCTCTTCCTCGCCTCATCGCTATACTCGAACACAATCAGCGGGCGACCCGTGATGGCTGTCGTGGACACCATCGATCCCCACCGCCAATGTTCCCCCCAGCCATCGTAGTAGACGTCTACCCGCTCAATCATTTCTGGTTGCCTTCCTCGAACGCTGACGTTTAGCGGTTTCCTCGTACCGGAGAATGTCCTCGAGACTGTCCAGCTTCGGCAAGAACAGACCTTCGAGCTCCTTGCCGCGACCAAGGACCATGGCCACACGGACCACACTCTCGAGACTCACATTGCGTCCCGCTTCCAGGTTGGACACGGTATTGGCTCCGACGCCGGCGCGTGCGGCCACATCAGCCTGTGTCATCTGCAATGCCAGCCGCTCCGTGCGAAGTCGTCCGCAAAGCAGTTTGACGATTTCATCAGGCTTGCTGAAGCTTAAATCCAACATAGTAGGTCTTCCTGCCTGATAGGCCTCATAACTCACAACATTATAGAATTACTTGTCGCTCGGAATCAAAGTGAGTAATTCTCGATTGTTGTGTGTTATCTGGAAATACAGCACATTTCACACAGTGAGAGGGAATTAACTTCTGCAACCCGATCAGATCGTTCCCCAAAATCGAGGTACGCTCGGGCATCGAAGGTTTGCCCCGCCCCTCCCGCTCCGCCCGGACGATCCGGCGGGCCTACGTATCGCCCAGGAGCCCCCAACCCAATGGCGAACTGGCGTCAGCGCTTTCAGCGTTCGGCGGCATGCACTGGACCCGTTACCTGAACACCCCGAACGGCTACATTCAGCCACGTGCCCAGCGTTCGGCGAGTTCTACGAGTGCTTCCCGCCCATCACCTGCGAACGGTCGCTGCATCGGGGGATTGTTCGAAGAGGTCACGGTCGAACGCTTGCCATGGCGGGATCAGCAGCGCCGAGTTCGGACGGTGGTATATCGCCGGGCATCGCTCCGTCATTCCACCCAATCAAACAGGAATCCTGATCATCGTGCCGCACGCACGGCTCGATTCGGCGAATCAGGCAAGACAATGGACCCGAGAACACGACGGACAAGAGCCATCCGACCGGAAACGTGCCGCGCGAAACGCCGGAGTATCCGCAAGATCGCGTACGCGAACGCCCTCAACGACCCAGACGCCGATCCCGCAGAAACGCATTCAACTCGCCGCCCGCATGCTCGATATGACGCTTGAGCAGCGACGCCGCCGTGCGCGCATCGCCCTTGCGGCACAACGCGACCAGCTCGGCATGCTCGGATTCGGCCACGTCGCGCGCGGCCTCGGACAGCGACAGCTGCACGCGCGTGTAGCGGTCGGTCTGCTGCAGCAGCGACGCGACGATCGCCGCCGTCTTCGGCTGGTCGGCGCGCGACAGCAGCACATGATGCAGCTCGGTGTTCAGTTCGCCCCAGCGTCCGGACTGGCTCGCATGCAGCACCGCGCTGTATTCCTCGAGGATCGCGTCGAGCCGCGCGAAATCCTCTGCAGTCAGTTTCGGAATCGACTTCTTCAGCAGCACGGGTTCCAGCAGCGCGCGCAATTCGAACAGTTCGGTGATGTCCTCCGGCGACAGCTCGGAGACGATCGCTCCCTTGTGCGGCAGGATCTTGACGAGCCCTTCGCTCTCGAGCTGCACGAGCGCTTCGCGCAGCGGGATGCGGCTGATGCCGAGCTCGGTCGCCAGCGCATCCTGGCGAAGCTGGTAGCCGTCGACATACTCCCCTGTCAGGATACGGCGGCGCAATTCGTTCGCTGCGGCTTCGGCGCGCGTGGCGTAGACAAGAGCAGGGCGTTTCTCGTTCATGTTGCGGTTCGGACGGGGGGGAAGGCGGACAGGCAAGCGCCGACGCGGCGACGGATATTGCATATTTTCTACAATATTAGCAGAGCAGCCTTGCGGTCGAGGGGCGGCAGCCGCATATCGGCGCGACGCCGCGCCCTTCTTTGAGGCCAACAAAAAGTCTCCGCGGATTTCCGCGGATGTCGCTTGCCGACCGACATTGCTGCCGCCAGGTTCACACGGACTGCGCGGACCGTTCTCGGCACTTCATCAGCCATTCACCTGAGGGGCGTGTGCTGCTCGTCGGCCAGATCATTCATCGCACGAGGGACTGCCACTGCGGCCATCATCATTTCTCGTCCCGCATGGATGGCGTGAAGGTAATTCCTACCAGCAATCCTTCCGGCCCGATGAAGCGACTGACGGTCTGGCCCCACGGCTCACTCCGGTTCCTGACCAGCATTCGATACCCCCGTGATTCAAGTTCTGCTGTAGCCGCTTCGACATTGTCGACATCAAACTCAATCCAGGCTTGCGGGATGGGTACGTCGCTAGGCCACGAATCCGTGTCGAAGCACGACTGAGCGGCCTGAGAGAGCGGCCACAAGGCGAAAGTGTTTGCGCCATTCATGCTCTCGGTATGGAGGTAGCCGCCCGTCTCTTCCTTGAAGGGGATACCGAAGGCCCGACTGTAAAGCTCGCGGCTTGCCTCGGCCTCAATCGCAATCGGGCCAAAGCCCGCGATGAACAAGGCAGTGGCTTTTAGGAACTTATCCATGGCTTTTCCTTTGCCGCGAACGAGCGGCGCCGTGAGGTGCGAACATGTCCGCCCGCGTCCATCGAGTTGAAGTGATGGCCAGTATTCAGGTAGCGCGGGGCATGGATGAGTGTAGGCCTGTTGCAGGTGGCCGGCAGACATCTCCGCCCGGCAGCGAACGGCGATCGGGCGCGTCCGATAGCGCTCGCGGCATCGACTCCGCGCGTCACGTCACGGGCGTACTGCTGACGCTCGATTGTTCCTTTGTGACTTCGGTCGGACGACCGTTCCTGGCCGGCAAACGCCCAACGACCGCGCGCGACGGTCGTCCCGCGCGGGCGCTTGACGCAAAGGCGTGCCCCGATCCGTTTAGGCCGATCGATTCATCTCGGTATGGAACTTCTCAAGGAACAACGCGGGCGCGTTGTCCAGACTGTCGAGGGTTCGAGGTTGTGGGGCGACGGTTCAGGTTCGGAGTGCCCCGAGTGCGTCAGTGATCCGCACCCTTCCATGCATATCCGTCCGACGCATGGTCTGCTATCAAGTTTTGCGCGAGCACAATCGGGGAACCGCACACAGCGCTCGCGTAAGAGTTCGTTCGCTTCGAGCTTGTCGCAATTGTGAGTCAGGGTTTCCCATTGATCGTCACCAGATAGCGGGCGATATCTTCGATACTTTCGGGTGGAAGCGGAGCGCCGTAGACCGCACGCATCTTGATCACTTCGGCTTTCCAGTCGTCAAACGTCAGCGGTGGTTGACGCATCACCATACCCGCGGAGTGACATATCAGACAATGCGCGTTTGCGAGATCCGATCCCGGTCCTTGAGGGAAAGGGCTACCCGTGGGCAGCGAAAACTGCGTTGTGTTCCCCGCAACGTTACCTGGTGATTTAGCAGCGACTATGCCGGTTGCGACGGTGCCCGCGAAAGAGATGGTGACCCATGCAACAACCCATGCCCTCATGATTCACTCCTCAAGCCGCAACGACGGTCATCGATTCAATCACGTTGCGCATGTAGCCGCCGGGATTCCAGTTTGGTTTATCCGGCTGCTGAACACCGCCATCGTTGACAGCCCTCACCTTCAGCGCGAATTGACCCGCATGCCGGGGAAGGAACGACGCTTCCCAGCGACGAAAGCTATATTTTCCGTAATCCGGACCAAGCTTTGCGGGCGCCCACGTCATCCCGTTGTCTGCAGAGAAATGTACCTCCCGGACACCCGCGTCGCCCCCGAACGCGATACCGCGGATAGCCTGCCGCCTGCCGACATTAACGACCGCGCCGTCGCTCAGGTTCGTGATGAACGAGCGTGGCACCATCCGGTTGATCGGGACGGTTTTGACCCCGCTCTGACCCGGTGACACGTCCGCACGAGGCGTGTCCGGAATCTGATACGCTTTGGCCATCCAAAAGTTGGTATCCGGCGTGTCGATGACCTCGATGTCATCGAGCATCTTCACCCAGTAAGTCGAATACCACCCGGGGACGACCAACCGTAGCGGGAATCCATTTAGAAGTGGTAGAGGCTTGCCGTTCATCGCGAATGCCACCATCACTTCGCCATCGCGGGCGTGATCAATGCTCAGCGTCTTGACGAAGTCGGGTGTAGCCGGGATCGCACCCGCATCGGCCCCATTGAAGCGCACCTGAACCGCTCCCGCCTTTACGCCAGCGCGGTCCAGAATGTCCTTGAGGCGCACGCCGGTCCAGCGCGCGTTGCCCATCGCGCCGTTACCCCACTCTCCGCCCGCGACGCGCGGCTTGAAGAATCCTCGCGAGTTACCCGCGCACTGGTTGACAGCGGCGACCTCGACTCGCTCGAACTCTCTGGATAGCTCAGCAATTCCTAACACGACTTCGTGCTGCACCGCTCCATGAATCCTGACCCGGAAGCTGCGCACGTCGATGCTCGTCGGTATGCTGGCCAGGTGCCAGCGTACAAAGAACTGATCGTTGGGCGTGAAAACGCCCTGATCGAAAACAGAGAATGGTGTCTCCAGCAGAGGTGGACGACTGCGGACCAGTAGCATCTCGCCTTTTTGCGGAAAAGCCGTGGTCAATTCCCGCAGGCCGTTTTCAAAGGGCAAGGTGATCGCATTCGCCGCTCTTGCAACGTCTGACAGCCCCCACGTAAGGCAACCAGCGCTTGCCGCCATAAACGACTGCAACAACTGACGACGCCTGATGTTGTATTCGTCGATCATCGCTCTCTCCGGGGCCGCGAACAGGTTGGCGCTTTCGTAGCGCGAAGTAAATCCAGCCTGTACCCAAATCAATATATGCACTTCGACAGCGAGGCTCTACGCGTAGTAACCCGCGAGGTTTATCTTCTCGTTCGAACCGCCGGCGACCTGTACGAGTGCGGCGTGGTTGGCATAGCGGCCCGTTGCTACGTTGCAGCAGCGCGAATTCTCACGGAAACACCGGAATTTTCGGATCGATTCCCTCGATGTCCGCCTCTGGATAATGAAGTCGCACTGTGCTTTCGATTTCCTCCACGCATTCATGTGGAATATCGATCATCGTCGATATGTGGCCTTTCTCGATTGCGGCCTGAAATCGCTTAAGCCGCAAGCCCGGCAAGGGCGTTCATCGGACTTTGAAGTCGTTCGGCTATCGAGCGCTCGCCTTGACAATCAGATGGCCGATAACGAATGCGGATTCAATCGCAGGTCTCCCCCGCGTTCCCCGGCCATCCGCGACGAACCGCAAAAAAGCCACCCTTGCGAGTGGCTTCCATGCGTGTGATCAGCCTTCGATCGCCCGCGTCACCCGTGCGTGCGCCGCCTCGCCTCCGCATCGACGTCGCGCAGCGACTTGCCGCGCGTTTCCTTCGCGAGCCCCACGCATACGATCGAGATCACAGCCGCGGCGACCAGATACAACGCGATCGGCGTCGACGAGTGATAGCGCTCGAGCAGCGACAGCCCGATCAGCGGCGCGAGCGAGCCGGCCATCAGCGGTGCGACCTGGTAGCACAGCGACAGCGCGGTATAGCGCACGTTGGTCGGGAACATCTCGGTCATCAGCGCCGAATACGGCGAGTAGGTCATCGATTCGATGAAGAGGCCGAGCACGATCGCGGCCATGATGATCCAGTCGTTGCCGGTGTCCATCATCGGGAACGCGACGAAGCCCCATCCGGCGGTCAGCACCGCGCCCGTCAGGTACACGGGCTTGCGGCCGACGATATCCGACATCAGCCCCATCAGCGGGATGAAGAAGAAATGGATCGCATTGGCCGCGAACATCAGCTTCAGGATTCGCGTGGTATCGAAGCCAACGACCAGCTTCAGGTAGGTCAGCGAAAACGTGACGACCATGTAGTACAGGATGTTCTCGGCGAACCGCGCGCCGATGCCGATCAGCACCTGCCGCCAGTGGTACTTCAGCACGTGGGCCACGCCGAGCTGCTTTTCCTGCTTCTGCGCGCGGCGCGCCTGTGCTTCCTTGAAGATCGGCGCATCGTCGACCTTGCGGCGAATCCAGAAGCCGATCAGCACGACCACCGCCGAGAACCAGAACGCGGCGCGCCAGCCCCACGACAGGAAGTCAGCCTCCGACAGCGAACTCGACAACACCAGCAGGATGATCGTCGCGACGAGGTTGCCGGCCGGCACGCCGGCCTGCGGCCAGCTGGCCCAGTAGCCGCGGCGATTGTCCGGGCTGTGTTCGCTGACCAGCAGGATCGCGCCGCCCCACTCGCCGCCGAACGCGAAGCCCTGGATCAGGCGCAGCGACACCAGCAGCACCGGCGCCCAGTAGCCGATCGCATCGAAGGTCGGCAGGCAGCCCATCAGGAAGGTCGTGATGCCGACCACGATCAGGCTGACCTGCAGCAGATGCTTGCGGCCGAACTTGTCGCCGTAGTAGCCGAACACCAGCCCGCCGATCGGGCGCGCGGCAAACCCCACCGCATACAGCGCGAACGCGGCGAGCAGGCCGTCGATCGGGTTGCCCGTCTTCTTGAAGAAGTGCGTGCCGAATACCAGCGCCGATGCCGTTCCATACAGGAAGAACTCGTACCACTCCGCCACCGACCCGACCATCGACGCCGCGACGACCCGCTTCAATTCCCGTTTCGACGCCGTGTCCTGCACGGCTGCCGCACCACCAGGCGAGACTGCCTCGCCGACCTGACTTGTCATCTCCGAATCTCCTCTCGTTGTCTTCCATTTCCCTTGACGGGCCGGTTCGCGAGTAAGCGCGCCGAAAGATTTTATACAATATTCAATACACAATCTACGCAATCTCAAAAATGGTTTGGGCAGCAGTGCGACACATCGAGCGAGGTTCGCCGCCCCGGCTGGGAGCCTGCCGGGGAGTGACGGTGGGGTCGGATGAAGTGCGATGGGAACGGATTTCAGGCTCACCGGCCGGGCTCCGAGTGCCGCCGGGCGGCGCCGGGACGCGCATCGGCCAACCTCGGCGGGATCGCCCGCTATCCCTGTCGGAGGCCGCTGCGGCGCGGTTCGCCGCCCTCTCCGGCGCACCGGGACGACGGTCCGCGTCACGCCCTTTTTATTTTATATTGTATAAAATATGCGGACTGGCTAGAATGCAACGCGTCGATGGCTGACTCTCGGGCGAAACCGGAGGCAACGTTTCGGCACCGAGGCAAACAACAGGTGGCCAGCGCCGTCCGGATCACGGACGCACCAACGAGACGGCAAGTGCGCACAGCCCAGTTGCCAGCAATGACAGTTGACCCTATCTGAATGTGAGGAAACGAGATGAGCGACAACATTTTTACCGGCACCATTCCAGCCCTGATGACTCCGTGCACCGCTGATCGTCAGCCGGATTTCGACGCGCTAGTGAAGAAGGGCAAGGAGCTGGTGGCACTCGGCATGCGTGCGGTGGTGTATTGCGGCTCGATGGGCGACTGGCCGCTGCTGACCGAAGCGCAACGCCAGGAAGGCGTCGCGCGCCTGGTCGAAGCCGGCGTGCCGACCATCGTCGGTACCGGCGCGGTGAACTCGAAGGAAGCCGTGTCGCACGCCGCGCATGCCGCGAAGGTCGGCGCGCACGGCCTGATGGTGATCCCGCGCGTGCTGTCGCGCGGCGCGTCGCCGGCCGCACAGAAGGCACATTTCGCCGCGATCCTGAACGCGGCGCCGAACCTGCCGGCCGTGATCTACAACAGCCCGTACTACGGCTTCGCGACCCGCGCCGACCTGTTCTTCGAACTGCGTCGCCAGCACCCGAACCTGATCGGCTTCAAGGAATTCGGCGGCGCCGCCGACATGCGCTATGCAGCCGAGAACATCACGTCGCAGGACGACAGCGTGACGCTGATGGCCGGTGTCGACACGCAAGTGTTCCACGGCTTCGTGAACTGCGGCGCAGCAGGCGCGATCACCGGCATCGGCAACGCGCTGCCGCGCGAAGTGCTGCAACTGGTCGATCTGTGCAAGAAGGCCGCGCAAGGCGATGCAGTGGCGCGCGTGCGTGCGAAGGAACTGGAAGCAGCGCTGGCCGTGCTGTCGTCGTTCGACGAAGGCTGCGACCTGGTCCTGTTCTACAAGCACCTGATGGTGCTGAACGGCGACAAGGAATACACGCTGCACTTCAACGAAACCGATGTACTGAGCGACGCGCAGCGCAACTACGCGGAAGCGCAGTACACGCTGTTCCGCAACTGGTACGCGAACTGGTCGAAGTCGATCGCTTGAGCGCTCGCGCGACGCTGAGCGATACGCGGCCGTGACACGGCTGCGTGATGGCAAAAAGCCACGGAGCAATCCGTGGCTTTTTCTTTTCCGCGCACACTCGGCAGGCGCCTGCCGAATCAGTGTTGCTGCACGGCCGCCCCGGTCGCGCGCTCCTGTTCGGTGATCTCCGTGCGGCGATGGCCGATCGCGTACAACGCACCGGCCGCGGCGAGCGCCGGCACCGCAAGCAGGCTGAACACATCGCCGAAGCGCCAGCCGAGCCCCATCAGCATCGCGCCGGCGAACGCGCCGGCCACGCCGCCGATTCGTCCGATGCCGAGCATCCAGGCCACGCCCGTTGCACGGCAATGCGTCGGATACAGGCTCGCCGCATAGGCCGACATCGACGTCACCGCGCTCGTCACCACGGTACCGCACAGGAAGATCAGCGTGCCGAGCCACGCGGCGTGTCCGATCGTGCGGCTCACCACCAGCACCAGCAGCGCCGCCACGACATACGCGAGCACGATCGTCCGGTTCGGATTGAAGCGATCCATCAGCCACCCGACACCGAGATTGCCGAGCACGCCGCCCAGCGGGAACAACGACGTCATCAGCGCGCCGCCTTCGGCGCTGAAGCCCGCGTCGCGAAACAGCGTCGGCATCCAGTTGGTCAGCAGGTAATAGATCAGCAGTCCCATGAAGTAGGCCACCCACAGCATCAGCGTGCGCGAACGAAACTGCGCGGACAGCACCTGCGCGAGCGCGGACGTCCCACCGGCTTGAGCGCGCGCGCCGGCGGCCGCGAACGTGCAGTCGTCTAAGCGCTCGCGCGGCGCAATCCGCGCAAGGATTCGTACGACGCGCGCATGCGTGCCCGGCCGTGCCGCGAGATACTGCGCGGACTCCGGCAGCAGCATCACGAGCGCGACCGCCAGCACGATCGGCCCGATGCCGCCCGCGGTCAGCACGCTTTGCCAGCCGAAATGGGGAATCAGCCATGCCGACGTGACGCCGCCCACCGCGAGCCCGCATGAGAAGCCGCAGAACATCGCGTTGACGGCCACGCCGCGGATCCGGGCGGGCGCATATTCCGACATCAGCGTGACGGCGTTCGGCATCGCAGCGCCAAGGCCGAGCCCGGTCAGGAAGCGAAATGCGGTCAAAGCCTCGATCGACTGCGCATGCGCGGACACCATGCTCCACGCGCCGAAGCAGGCCACCGACAGCACGAGCACCGTCTTGCGGCCGAGCCGGTCCGCGCAGGGGCCGGCGGCGAGCGCGCCGATACCGAGCCCGGCCAGCGCCGCGCTCATCACCGGGCCGAGCGCGCTGCGCGCGATGCCCCAGTCGTGCGTCAGCGCGGGCGCGATGAAGCCGATCGCGGCCGTGTCGTAGCCGTCGGCGGCCACGACCAGAAAGCACAGGATCAGGATCAGCCACTGGCAGGGGGAAAAGCGCTCGCCGTCGATGAACGACTGCACGTCGAGCGTACGCGTTTGGGTTTTCATCTTGTGTCTCCTTCGGTCCGGGCGCACGACAGCGCTGATGCGCCGCATGCGCGCGGACATCTCCATGGTCAGTTTCGTTGCAGGTCCGGTGCCGGATGCGCGGCACCGGTCAGCCGGGCGGTGAATCCGCCGCGCCGCAGGCCAGCCAGCCGCCATCGACGTTCAGCACGGTACCGGTGACGTAGCTCGCCGCATCCGATGCGAGGAATGCGATCGCGGACGCGATCTCGTCCGGCTCGGCGAGGCGGCCGAGCGGCGTGCGGCGTTCGATCGCCGCCCTTGCCGCACGTGTGTCGTTCATGTCGTGTTCCGATTTCATCGTCATGCGCTCAACGCGTCAGATACGCAAGGCTCGGGAACTCGACGCGGCGGACGATGCGGCTCTCCTGCGCGACGATCAGATGGCCGGACGCCTGCAGATACGCGGGCCAGTCCGGATCGGCATCGCGCGCGGTGCGCCGCGCGTCGTAGTCGGCGATGCTGTCGTAGCCCCACAGATGGACGACCTGGTTCAGTGCGCCGATGTCGCTCATGTAGAAGCCGACCGGCGCACCGAGATACTTCACCTGGATCGGCATCGCGAGCCGGTCGAAGATCTCGATGAACTCCACCATGCCGCGCGGGCGGATCGTATAGATGCGATGGTCGATGAATGCTTTCGAGGGTGTCATGGTCTGCTCCAGGTTCACGCGGTCGCGCGTGTGTCGACGGGCTGCGCGACGGCGGCGGGCGGTGCCGCTTCGGTGAGGTCGACCTGGTCGGCAAGACCCGCGATATGGCGCGCGCTCAGGTAGCCGAACGTCATGATCGGGCCGAGCGTGATCCCCGCGCCCGGGTAGTTGCCGCCCATGATGCTGGCGCGATCGTTGCCGACCGCATACAGGCCGGCGATCGGCCGGTCGTCGGCGGCCAGCACCTGCCCGACCGCGTTGGTCCGGATTCCGTCGAAGGTGCCGAGATCGCCCATCACGACCTTCAGCGCGTAATACGGCCCGTCGCCGAGCGGTGCCACGCACGGATTCGGACGATGGTCGGCATCGCCGAGATAGCGGTTGAACGACGTCGTGCCGCGGCCGAATTCGGGATCCTCGCCGCGCGCGGCGTCGTGGTTGTAGCGCCGCACGGTCGCCTCCAGGTTCGCCGCATCGATGCCGGCCCGCTGCGCGAGTTCCGCCAGCGTGCGGCCCTGCACGAGATAGCCGTTGCGCAACAGCGGCCCGAGCGGCACGGGCGCGGGCTTCGCGAAGCCGAGCCCGTATTTGCGGATCGTCGCGTGGTCGCACACCAGCCACATCGCCGTCTCGGTGTCGTCGCGGCAGGCCGCGATCATCGCGGCGCCGACGTCGTGATACGAATTCGATTCGTTCGTGAAGCGCATGCCGCGACGGGTCACGCCGATGACGCCCGGCTTGTAGCGATCGAGCAGATGCGGGAACACGCCGAAGCGGCCGTCGCCGAGCGGCACGCGCGACACGGGCATCCATGCGGCCGGTTGCGGATAGCGAATCTCCACGCGGCCGCCGGCCCGTTCGGCGAGTGCCGCACCATCGCCGGTGTTGCCGGTCGGGACCGGCGACACATGCTCGCCGCCGCGCGCAACGTGCGGGTACGCGCGCGCGATTCGCGCGACGTCGTGCGAGAAGCCACCGCTCGCCAGCACGACCGCGCGACGCGCGGTAATGCGATACGTCGAGCCGTCCTCCCCGACCGTCGCGCCGACGATGCGTGCGCCTTCCGTGACGAGCTCGCGCGCGGGCGTGCTGGTCAGGATCGGAATCCCGAGATCCAGCGCGGACTTCGCGAGCCGTGCGGCCAGCGCATTGCCGCTCGTGACCTGCACGCCGCGCCGGTACAGCGCGAGATCCTTCAGATGCGCGGCAAGTCGCTTCGTCACGTACCACGCCGACTTGAGCGAGCGCGTCGCGTTGAAGAAGTGCTTCAGGTCCGCATTGGACGAATTGAACATCATCCCGATGAACGTGATCGTCTTCAACGGCGGACGCAGGCGCTCGAGATCGCGCCCGAGCCGCCGCGCATCGTAAGGCTCTGCAACGACCGAACGGCCGATATCGACCCCGCCCGGCACGTTCGGGTGATAGTCGGGATACAGCGTCGGGACGAATTTCACGTCGGTTTCGCGCTCGAAGAAGTCGAGCATGCGCGGGCCGTGCTCGAGGAAGGCCTCGATCGCGGCGGCGTCGTGGAACGCGCCTGTTTCGCCGCGCAGATACGTACGCGCCGCATCGCGCGTATCCCGCACGCCGTTCGCGCTCGCATGGCGATTGCCGGGTATCCACAGCACGCCGCCGGAAAACGCAGTCGTGCCGCCAAAGCATGCTTCCTTCTCGACGACGATCACATCGAGGCCGGCCTTGCGCGCGGTAATCGCAGTGGACAGGCCGCCCGCTCCCGATCCGATCACAAGCAGATCGCACGTAACGTGCGTCGAACGCTGCCGATCGTTCATCATGTCTTCCTCCGTTTATGGAATAGCCGCGCGGCCGCATCGCCAGACGCGGCGTGCCTGCATGCAGCGCGGCAATGTCGTTGAATCAGCTGGCGCCGGCCTCGTAACCCGGCCGCGGAACGAGATCCATCAGCATCGCGTCGAGGCCGCCGTCGACCACCAGTTCCGCGCCGTTCACATACGCGGCACGCGGACTGGCGAGAAAGGCGACGACGTTCGCGATGTCGTCGGGACGGCCGATGCGTCGGCTCGCGGTCATCGCGCTGCGCCGCGCCTCGATGTCGCCGCTTGCGTAGAACGACTCGGACAGCGGCGTGCGGATCATCCCGGGGCACACGGTATTGCTGCGGATGCCGCGCGGCCCCCACTCCGCCGCCAGTTGCCGCGCGAGCATCGCGACCGCCGCCTTGCTCGCGCTGTACGCTCCGCTATGCGTCTGCGGGTAGCGAGCCGCGATCGACGCGACATGCACCAGCGAGCCCGAGCCGCGCGCGAGCATCGCGCGCCCGAACGCTTGCGAACACAGCATGTAGCCCGTGAGATTGACCTGCAGCATCGCGTTCCATGCGTCGAGGCCGATAGTCTCGATGCCGCCCGCACGCAACAGGCCCGCGTTGTTCACGAGCACGTCGGCGTGGCCGAGATCGCGCTCCACTCGCTCGGCGGCCTGGGTCACGCAGGCGGCGTCGCCGATATCGCACCCGATTGCGATGACGTCGCCACCAGTCGTGCGCAGCCGCTCGGCGAGCGCGATGGTCTTGTCGGCGTCGCGGTCGAGCAGTGCGACCCGCGCGCCGGCCGCCACGAACGCTTCCACGATCGACGTGCCGATGCCGCCCGCCGCCCCCGTCACGACACACACCTGCCCGTCGAGACGAAGCCAGTCCTGCTGCCGATGGTCTGCTTGCGATAACATTAGGTATCCTTTTGAAATAGGCTGGAAATGTCCGGCTCGATCCGGCACATGCTGCCCGAACGTCGCGCGATGTATTGACTGCGAGCGCTACGTCGATGGGAAAAGTATAGAAGCGCGCATCGCGCGAAAATTGGACAAACGCCGCAAGCAACAGGACAATTTGTACACAGGAGGCCGCGCGGCATGAGGAGAATCCCTAACTACGATCTGTATGGCGAATCGGCTCGTCCGCCTTGGTACGACGCGTTCAACTTCGAATGGATTCCGGAGCGCAGCCGGCCGAACGACTGGCATATCGCCGCGCACCGTCACGATGCGCTATTGCAGATTTTGTACATCCGGGGCGGGCACGGGCACGTCGTGATCGAGAGCGAGAAGCACACGTTCACGCCGCCGTGCCTCGTGCTGCTGCCCGCACAGACGGTCCATGCGTTCGAGTTCTCGCCGCAGATCGACGGTCTCGTGATCACGGTCGTGCAGCGGGCGCTGGAAACGCTGGTCAAGACGGCCGCGCCGGGCGCGCTGTCGATCCTGCACCGTGCGGCGGTGATTCCGGTCAAGGGGTCGGACGCGAGCGTGTCGATGCTGATGCCGCTGTTCGCGTTGCTCGAACAGGAATTTCGCAGCACGTCACGCGGCCGCGGCGCGGCCGGGATGGCGCTGCTGGTGGCGCTGGTCGTTCACGTCGCACGCGTGAGCGATCTCGCGGCGGCACCGTCGCATGCCGGCACCGACCGGCGCGGCACGTTGCTGCGGCGTTTTCGCGAGCTGATCGACACGCATTTTCGCGAGCATCGACCGGTGGAATTCTATGCGGACCGGCTCGGCGTGACAGCCGCGCAGCTTGCGCGCGTCTGCCGGGAGGAGTTGGGGATCTCGACGACGGCGGTCGTCAATGCGCATCTGATTCGCGAAGCGCAGCGCGATCTCGTTTATTCGAACCTGAGCGTGAAGCAGATCGCGCACGAGATGGGCTTTGCGGACAGCGCGTATTTCAGCCGTTATTTCCGCAAGCAGACCGGCCAGACGCCGGGCGAGTTCCGGGAATCGGCCCATCGCGACCTGATGCCGGGCCCGTCGTAAACAGAGAGCGCAGCGAGAGCCGTTTCGCACGGCGGAGCCGGTCACGGCGCATCGACGCCGCGACCGGGAGAGCCGACTCCGTCGCGCGGTGTCAGACCGCGACGGCGCCGACGTAGTTTTCGGCCATCGCCATCGCCGCCGGGCGCGACGTCGTCACGTGCTCGAGCTCCGCGACCTGCAGACGCTGCTCGAACGGCGACGCGTCGTCGAGTCGGTGCATCATGCGCGTCATCCAGTACGAGAAGTGTTCGGCGCGCCAGATCCGGCGCAGCGCGGTTTCGCTGTACGCGTCGAGCAGGTCGGTGCGGTCTTCGTCATAGAACGCCTGCAACGCGGACGTCAGGATGCGCACGTCCGACACGGCCAGGTTGAGGCCCTTCGCGCCGGTCGGCGGCACGATATGCGCGGCATCGCCGGCGAGGAACAGGCGGCCGTGCTGCATCGTCGTGGACACGAAGCTACGCATGCCGACGATGTTCTTCTGGAAGATCCGCCCTTCCACGACCTGCTGGCCGTCGGCGGAGTCGACGCGCGCATGCATCTCCGCCCAGATGCGATCGTCGGACCAGTGGTCGACCGAATCCTTCGGGTCGCACTGGAAATACATGCGCTGCACGTTCGGCGAGCGCGTGCTGACGAGCGCGAAGCCGCGTTCGTGGCGCGCATAGATCAGTTCGTCCGACGACGGCGGCGCTTCGACGAGGATGCCGAACCAGCCGAACGGAAAGACCCGCTCGTAGTCCTGCCGCAATGCGGCGGGGATCATCGTGCGCGACACGCCCTGCGAGCCGTCGCAGCCGATCACGAAATCGCAGTCGAGCGTCTGTTCGACGCCGTCGTGCACGAAGCGGATCGACGGCGCGTCGGTATCGATACCGGAAATCGTCGTCCCGGACACGTTGAAGTACAGCGCACCGCCGGCCGCGACGCGCGCGGCCACGAGATCCTTCAGCACCTCGTGCTGCGCGTAGACGGTAATCGCCTTGCCGGTCAGCTCGGTCAGGTCGATGCGGCGGCGCTTGCCTTCGAACGCCAGTTCGAAGCCGTGATGCAGCGCGCCTTCCGCCTTCATCCGGTCGCCGACGCCCGATTCGGTCAGCACGTCCATCGTGCCCTGTTCGAGCACGCCGGCGCGAATGGTGGATTCGATCTGTTCGCGTCCGCGCGTCTCGAGGACGACCGACTCGATGCCGCGCAGATGAAGAAGATGGGAAAGCAGCAGGCCCGCGGGCCCTGCGCCGATGATGCCGACTTGCGTACGCATGAATGTCTCCGGTGGGATTGATTTTGCGCAAGTGTGGCGGCAGCGCCCGCTATCCCGCAACGCGATATCCGGAATATGGACTATCTCGATAATGGATAAAGGCGGAACGGGCGCGTCAGGCCAGGTGCGGCGCGCACCCGCCCGGTCAGGGCTTCACCGTCGACCGCCGCGACTCCATCCCGTCGATCTTCGCGAGCAGCACGTTGCCGAATTTCGTCACGTGGCGCGGCAAGCCGGGGATCGCCAGCAGTGCTTCGATCCGCCCGCGCCAGTAACTCGGACGACTCACGCGCATCGCGCACGGCATGGCCGCATCGCCGGTATCGGCATCGCTTTCCAGCAACGCGACCATTCTTTCGATATGAGAGAGCTCACGCTCCACATAGTCTCTCGTCAGCATGTGATCGATACTCCCCGAAACACGAAGTCCCGCCCGGCCGCGCCGGCACGGCGTCGCGCGGCTCTACGTCCGGCTCGCCGTGCACGCATCCCGTCACGGTACGCGCGCGCTGTGTCGGAACGTTGTCGCCCGTGTGATGACTTCGGTCATATGATCGGATCAATGCAGCGCAGCCTTCGAACGTGGTCGCTGTGCCGCGTCGGTTGCATCCGTTCCCCGCTATTCCGTTGCCGATCGTAGACACTCCGCGTCGCGACGGCATCCCCAAAATTGAGGACGCTTGCTGGAATCGATCGCACTCGTCCGGTCGTGACATGCGAGCGCCGACTTCCGCGCCAGTCGAAACCGGAGCGAACGGTCGACCGCAAGCGCCGATCCTGCGAGTCGATTCGCACACGTTGCACGCTTTCCCCTGGCATTCCGTGCGCACCGACGCCATTGCGCAAAGCGTCGGCCGTCCCCGGCAGATTGCACATTGGCGATTACGATCCGGCCGGTTTGCTCACTGTCCATTGACGCAGCTCTTCGAAATAATCGCTGCATGGCACGGCACACGGCGGACGTGACCCGTCACATCCGCCGCGGGCCATTCATGCCATCCACCATTGCCCAACAAACAACAGCCGCATCCGGCAGGCGCGCGTCACCGGTATCGCGGCAATGAACGGAGACGACATGTCGCAACGGCAAGCATCGCTGCACCGAGGACTCGAGGAGCGCCACGTCAGCCTGATGGCGCTCGGCACGGCCATCGGCGTCGGGCTGTTTCTCGGCTCGGCCAGCGCCATTACGACGGCTGGCCCGGCGATCCTGCTCAGCTACACGTTCGCCGGCGTCGCGATCTTCATCATCATGCGCGCGCTCGGCGAAATGGCGATCACGAACCCCGTCGCGGGATCGTTCAGCCGCTACGCGCAGGACTATCTCGGCCCGCTGGCCGGCTACCTGACCGGCTGGACCTACTGGCTCACCGCGCTGGTCGGCAGCATGTGCGAGATCACCGCGGCCGGTGTCTACATGAACATCTGGTTTCCGCACGTACCGACCTGGATCTGGACGCTCGCCGCGCTCGCGTCGGTCACCGCCGTCAACTTCGTCGCGGTACGCGCATACGGGGAGTTCGAGTTCTGGTTCGCGCTGGTCAAGGTGGTGACGATCGTGCTGATGATCGTCGTCGGCACCGGCATGATCGTCTTCGGCATCGGCAACGGCGGGATCGCCACCGGCATCTCGAACCTGTGGTCGCACGGCGGCTTCATGCCGAACGGTATCGTCGGCGTGCTGAAGGCGCTGCCGATGGTCATGTTCGCGTATCAGGGCATCGAGATGCTCGGCATCACCGCCGGCGAGGCCCGCAACCCCGAGAAGACGCTCTCCCGCGCAGTGAACTCGGTGTTCTGGCGCGTGCTGATCTTCTATGTCGGCGCGCTGTTCGTGATCATGTCGATCTATCCGTGGGACCGCATCGGAACCCAGGGCAGCCCGTTCGTCCTGACTTTCGATCGCCTCGGCATTCACGCTGCCGCGGGCATCATCAACTTCGTCGTGCTGACCGCAGCGCTGTCGTCGTGCAACAGCAACCTGTATGGCACCTCCCGGCTCCTCTACAATCTCGCGCTCCAGAAACAGGCACCGGCAATGTTCGCCCGCATCTCGGGCAACGGCATTCCGGCGGTCGCGCTGACGTTCTCCTGCGCTTGCTCGCTGCTCGGCGTGTTGCTCAACTACTTGAGCCCGCAACACGTATTCGTCTGGCTGACGGCCGTGTCGACGTTCGGCGCATTGTGGACGTGGGGTGTCATCCTCGTTTCCCATTACCGCTTTCGCAAGACGCTTCGCGCGACCGACATCGCGAAACTGCATTGCCGGGTACCGTTCTTCCCGTCAAGTAACGTGGCCGCACTCGCGTTCCTGCTGGTGGTCGTGACGCTGATGGCCGCATTTCCCGCGACGCGCATTGCGGTGATCGTCGGTCCGCTCTGGATCGCGATCGTCACGTGCATTTTCTTCGCGACGAAGGGCCAACGGATGCCAACGCGATTCGGCGCGTCGTCGCTCGACTGACTCTCGCGAATGCAGCGCGGGCGCGGGCACGACCGTGTTCGGCGGCTGAAACCGCGCTCAACCGCGCCGGCCGCGCGCGCCCTTGCTCTTGCCCGTGCCCGCCGGCGGCTCGCTTCCGCTCAGCCGGTCCAGCTGCCGAACGATCTCCGCGCGCAACTCGGCCGGAATCTCCACGCTGTCGAGCAGCTCCGAGATCCAGAGCCCGTCGGCCGCCAGCCGGCAGATCATCAGCGTCGCCGCCCGCTCGAGCGGCACCGGGTCCGGCCGCGTCCACTCGCGCATCGGCACCGACCAGCGCGCGCGCGTCTCCTGCTCGGTAATCATCGACGCGACCAGCACGCGCAGCACGTCGGTGCTCGCTGCCGGCTGCGCGGTGTCGAGCACCGCATGCAGATACGCGCGCGCCGCCGCGCCGTCGCCGTGCGGATCGGCTGCCAGGCCCGCGGCCATCTGCATCGCGAAGCGCTCGGTCGCCTGCCCGAACAGCGCATCGAGCAGGCCCTGCTTGTTCGTGAAGTGATACTGCAGCGCACCCTTCGTCACGCCCGCGCGCTCGGCGACCGCGTCGAGCGTCAACGCGGCCACGCCGTGTTGGGTCGCGATTTCCGACGCGGCTTCCAGCAGTTGCGCGCGCACCTGTTCTGGTGCCTTTTTCCGCCGCACGCCGGCGACGGGTGCGGGCGTGGGCTCGGGCGCGTCCCGCGCGTCGGCCGGTCCGGCCGTGTCGACACGCGCGGCGGTGTGGCGCGAAGCGGGTTCGAGGCGTTTTTTCATGGGGGCGATGTTAGCACCCGCGGTCTCGATATAAACATTCCGGCTGGATGGTATGATCCGCCGCATGAACAAACCCGCCCCCTCCCCCTGGTCCGCGCTCGACGCCGCGATCGCCCGTGGACGCGATGCGCTGATGCGTCTTCAGCAGCCTGACGGCAGCTGGTGCTTCGAACTCGAATCCGACGCGACGATCACCGCGGAATACATCCTGATGACGCATTTCATGGACAGGATCGACGACGCGCGCCAGGAGAAGATGGCGCGCTACCTGCGCGCGATCCAGCGGCTCGACACGCACGGCGGGTGGGATCTGTACGTCGACGGCGACCCGGACGTGTCGTGCAGCGTGAAGGCGTACTTCGCGCTGAAGGCCGCGGGCGACAGCGAGCATGCGCCGCACATGGTCCGTGCGCGCGACGCGATCCTGAAGCTCGGCGGCGCGGCACGCTCCAACGTGTTCACGCGGATCCTGCTTGCGACGTTCGGCCAGGTGCCGTGGCGCGCGGCGCCATTCATGCCGATCGAATTCGTGCTGTTCCCGAAGTGGGTGCCGATCTCGATGTACAAGGTCGCGTACTGGGCGCGCACGACGATGGTGCCGCTGCTCGTGCTGTGCTCGCTGAAGGCGCGTGCGCGCAACCCGCGCAACGTCGCGATCCCGGAGCTGTTCGTCACGCCGCCCGACCAGGAACGCCAGTACTTCCCGCCCGCGCGCGGGATGCGCCGCGCGTTCCTCGCGCTCGACCGCATGGTGCGCCATGTCGAGCCGCTGCTGCCGAAACGCCTGCGGCAGCGCGCGATCCGGCATGCGGAAACCTGGTGTGCGGAGCGCATGAACGGCGAAGACGGCCTCGGCGGGATCTTTCCGCCGATCGTGTACAGCTACCAGATGATGGACGTGCTCGGCTACCCGGACGATCATCCGCTGCGCCGCGACTGCGAGAACGCGCTGGAGAAACTGCTGGTCACGCGGCCCGACGGCAGCGTGTACTGCCAGCCGTGCCTGTCGCCGGTATGGGACAGCGCGTGGAGCACGATGGCGCTCGAACAGGCGCGCGGCGTGGCCGTACAGGAATCCGGCACGCCCGCGAGCGCACTGGATGAACTCGACGCACGCATCGCGCGCGCGTACGACTGGCTGGCCGAGCGCCAGGTGAACGACCTGCGCGGCGACTGGATCGAAAACGCGCCCGCCGACACGCAACCGGGCGGCTGGGCGTTCCAGTACGCGAACCCGTACTACCCCGACATCGACGACAGCGCCGTCGTCACCGCGATGCTCGACCGCCGCGGCCGCACGCATCGCAACGTGGACGGCTCGCATCCGTATGCGGCGCGCGTCGCACGCGCGCTCGACTGGATGCGCGGGCTGCAATCGCGCAACGGCGGCTTCGCGGCCTTCGATGCCGACTGCGACCGCCTGTACCTGAACGCGATCCCGTTCGCCGATCACGGCGCGCTGCTCGATCCGCCGACCGAGGACGTGTCGGGCCGCGTGCTGCTGTGCTTCGGCGTCACGCAGCGCGCGGACGATCGCGCGTCGCTCGCGCGCGCGATCGACTACGTGAAGCGCACGCAGCAGCCCGACGGCAGCTGGTGGGGCCGCTGGGGCACGAACTACCTGTACGGCACGTGGAGCGTGCTGGCCGGGCTCGCGCTCGCGGGCGAGGATCCGTCGCAGCCGTACATCGCCCGCGCGCTCGCATGGCTGCGCGCACGCCAGCACGCGGACGGCGGCTGGGGCGAGACGAACGACAGCTACAGCGACCCGGCGCTCGCCGGCACCAATGCGGGCGAAAGCACGTCGAACTGCACCGCGTGGGCACTGCTCGCGCAAATGGCGTTCGGCGACGGCGAATCGGACTCGGTCAAGCGCGGCATCGCATATCTGCAATCCGTGCAGCAGGACGACGGCTTCTGGTGGCACCGGTCGCACAATGCGCCCGGCTTTCCGCGCATCTTCTACCTGAAGTATCACGGCTATACCGCGTACTTCCCGCTGTGGGCGCTCGCGCGCTATCGGCGTCTGGCCGGCGCGGCGGCGGCATCGGGCAATCGCATGCCGTCGGCCGAGACAACGCTTCCCGCAATCGCGTAAGCGGTCAGGCGTCGGGCAGCAGCCTGCGTTCGAACGCGCTGCCGCCCGATGCTTCTTCTCGTCACACGAATCCCGCGTCGATCAGCATGCAGCCGCCCGCCCCTTATCGATCCGGCACCTCACCGCTCGATCGGCACCCGTTGCAGAATGGGAGCATCGCCGCATGCATGCGGTCACGCAAGTTGCGCGGCACTGCTGCCCTCGTCCTGGCGAGCTCGTGCCACCAGCTTCTCGCCAGCCTCCGCGCGCGCTCAAAACTTGTGCGTGATGCCGACAATGGTCGCGACCTGCGAGCGCGTGCTTGCGCTGGGCCCCAGATCGCCGATCGTGCCCCCGGCGGCCACGATCGCCAAACCGTCGTCGCTGAACGTCGTACCGCTCGCATGCGAGTAACCCGCTTCGGCGTACAGGCTCGTACGCTTGCTCAGCGAATAGGTAAAGTTCACGCCTGCGTTGTTGTAGGTGGCCGACGAGGCTCCGCTCGAACGGGTATACACATAGTTGATCGAGCCGCTCAAGGCAGGCGTGATCTGATACTGAAGCGCCGCGCCGCCGATGTTGTACGTCTCGGTACGATTGAACGCGCCGTAGTTTGCATATGGCTTGTACTGAGCGTTGCTGTAGCGGAGATTGGCCGTAAGATCGCCGATCGCATACTGCACGGCCGCCTGGATAATCTGGCGCGAGCCGTACATCGAGATGTCGCCGGACAGCGGCACAACCGCGTTGTTCTGGTTCAGGTCGGCCGCGCCGTTGCCACTGGCGTCGTTTCTGGCAAACAGATACCCCGCGGCAACCGTCAGCCCGCCGTTATTGTACGAGGCCGCGGCGCCATACATTTGTCCGCCGGCAGTATTGCCCGCGATGCCCCCGAAACCGTACATCAGCTCATACTGAAAGCCGCCGTAGATCGGGCTCGTGTACTTGATCGAATTGTTGACCCAGAACGAGTTGTCGTTGTTGTCGACATCACCCGGGGTCGTGAACAGCGCGCCGGCCATCGCATCGCCGGTAATCGGCTGGATCAGATCGACGGTGGGATCGTACTGTCGGCCCGCCGTGAGCGTGCCGAATGCATTGCTGGACAGACCGACGAAGGCGTTATGTGAAAACAGGCGCCTGGAGTCCGAAAGCTGCCCGTTCGTGACGTCGAAGCTGCTTTCCAATGTAAAGATCGTTTTCAGTCCGCCACCGAGCTCCTCGGTCCCCTTCAACCCCCAGTATGACGATTCGTTGTCGCCGCTTTGCATGGCGAACAGCGAACGGCCACCGGTGTTGTTGTAGTGGGCAAGAGCTGCGTCGATCGAACCGTAAAGCGTGACACTGCTCTGCGCATGCGCGGTGCCGGACGCGGCGACCGCCAAGGCGATGCACATTCCGGCTTTGCCGATCTTGAAATTCTGCAATTTTTTAAACATCGCAAATAATTAATAGTGCGAATCAATGATAATTTTCATCGCCCCCCCCGATAAGGCAATCGGAAACTGGCGTGCGACTCTCTGTCGAATAGTCGTGAACGACAATCGAACGCTCACGCCATGAGCAATGTTGAAACCGGGAGAAGTAGCGCGATGAGTACGACCGGGCGCGGCAACGTCCCGAGGCGGCAATTGCATAGCGCGTGCAGACGTAGCTGCCGCACGCGCCGCCCGACATTCGCTTTAGTGCAACGTCTTCAACGCGTTGTCGACGAACGTATTGGTATAGGTCTGATCGACCTTCACGCCGTGATATGCCGGATTGGCCGCTGTCAGCACCTGCCACTCCTTTGTAGCGCCGTCGTCAGACATCCTTCCGTCGTTGGCAAACATCGGAATCTCCTCCTTCAACACCTTCAGGTATGCCGTGCGATCCTTGCCCACGATCTCCGGAGGCATCACTTCCATGATCTGCTCCGGCGTATGCGTATTGATGTAACGCAGCGTGCGCACGAATGCATTCGCCAGCTGCTGTGCGATCTCCGGATGCGCCTTCACTCGCGCACTCATCATGTACACCGTGCTTGAAGGAAACAGCGTGCCCAGTGCCGCCTTCGTGCCTTGCGGCGTCGTCAGATCGGCAAAGACTGTCCCGGCATCCTGCGACTCGTAAAGATCGCCCTCCGGTGTCGGCGCCACGACCAAATCAGCCCCGCCGCTACGCAACGTGTCGACGTTCTTCGCGTACTTCGTCGGGAGTCGCGTGTAGTCGCCGATGCCGTTGCCTCCGGCCAGCACGAGCGCGTTCGCGACCGTGGTCTTCGAGGATCCGGCGCCGCCGGAGATGATGCGTGCGCCCTTCAGGTCCGTCACGCGACGGTACTTTTCACGCACCTGGTTCGCGACATATACCTTGGCGCCAGGCGTCACGCCCAACGTGACGACTGCTTCGGTATCGATACCGTGCGACCGGTTGACGACGTTATGGTGGTAGTAGGCCATCACTGCGTCGACCCGGCCATCTTTGAGCAGATCGACGCTCGGCACGTCGTCGCGGGTATTCATGACGGTGACGACTGTCTTCCCGTCGCTCAGGTATCCGAGGCGTTCGGCAAGCACCACCGGGAAATTGCGAACCTGCTTGATCTCATCGACCAGCAGTACGATGCGCTGCGGTGACGTGTCGGTCGCTCCGACAGTCAGCGGCGACGCGGCGCCGCTCTCCGCTGCCGCTGCAAGACCGCTCACCATGCAGGTGGCGACGAAGGCAATTGCGAGCTTCTTCATGAAAGGTCCCGTGGAGTAAAAGTTATCGGCCGGCAACGACGGGATCGGCAACCACGACTTGCCCTTCGGCTCGCACACGTTGCTTGCTATCGCTGATGGCTTTCCATTCGGGATTCGACTTCAGGCGCTCACGCACCCTGCTCACGATGGCTTCGCGATCGCTCAATGCGGTCTCGCTCTTGTATTGCAGGATCGCGATCACATCCCACTCGCGTGCAGCCGGGAACTGGCTCATGTAGATCGAGTAACCGGCCAGCACGCCCTCGTCCATCCATCCCTTGAACTGAGGAATGACGTAGGCATCCGCATATTTTCGGTAGTCACTGGCAGACACCTCCGTCTTGTACGGAATCGCTACATACACGGAGCCCGGCGCGGCGTCCGACGCGGCAACGTTCGAACGCCGAAGATCGACCGGCGCCGTACGGATCGAGGTCGTCACCGCCAGCGCCTTCGCGGAAAGCGCGCCGGGGTGCGTTTCCTCGACCTTGCGCCAGCGGTACAGATCGTCAGGCGTGGCGAACGTGAGAACAGCCATCGCGTCCCAGTTGCCGGAATCCGCGTAGCGGTTGAACAGCAGGTTGTACCGTGTGAGACGACCGTCGTGCTTCCACTGCGCGAGTTCGCGCGCAGTCGACTGCGCGAGTTCGCGCTGCAGCAAGGGCCGGTTTGCGGGCGTCGTCTGGTACGTGACGATCAGCGAAAGACCCTGATCGTCGGCCGGCAGCGCGGCCGATGCGGCGGCGGCAGTCCCCGCGGCCTCCGTAGCGCTCGCGATTCCTGCGTGCAGCAGGCCGGTGAGCGCCATCGTTACGGCAACGGCGCGACCAATGTTCGTCATGGAAGAGGATTTCATGGAAGTTGTTCAGAAAAACGTTGAAAGGATTGAGGCGTGCGTTCAGAAGTCCACCTTCGCGACAAACTTCACGCTGCGGTCCATGCCGATGCCGAGCGTGCCGGTCTGCACGGAGTTCCAGTAGCGCTTGTTGAACAGGTTGTCGATGGCCAGCTTGAAGTTCACGTGCTTGCCGTCGATCTTCGTCGAGTACCCCGCCCCCAGCGACCAGATCGTGTAACCGGGGAGGTTGCCCTGGTCCTGGGGATTCAGCGGACGTTGCGAGATGAACGATGCACGCGTGTTCAGCGAGAGGCCCGGGACCCAGCGCGGACGGTACGTCAGTCCGACGTTGCCCACCCATTTCGGTGTGTTTTCCGGCGTCAGTCCGGCGATCAGCTGATCAAACTCGGGATTCTGGATCGCATGCAGATACTCGATGCCTTCGGACAGCGACCATTCACGCGTGATGTCCTGAGTAAGCGCACCTTCCACGCCCTGATACTTGATCGTGCCGTCGTTCGCGAAGACGTTCGTGATCGGATCAGTAACCGCGTTCGCGCGCGTGATCTGGAATACCGATGCCGTGAAGCGCATCCACGGGAAATATTGTTCGCGAACGCCGATCTCGAGTTGCCGCGATACCGCCGGTGCAAGAACCTGATATGCGTTCGAGGCACTTTCCGGCGCCACGCCGCCGTCCTCGAGGCCCTGCATATAGCTCGCGAACAACTGGGTCTCCGGCAAGAATTCGTAGATGATGCCGGCCGCCGGCGACGGTACCCAGGTCGACGACGAATCGCTTCCGAAAGTCGCCGTGGAGCGACTTTCCCGGAACCCGAGCAGCACCTTCAGCTTCGGTCCGAAGCCGACACTGTCATACGCGTACAACCCCGTGTCCTCGTCCATTTGCAGCGGCAGCGTCGAATTCGGCTGCGTGTACACGGGCGCAGGCAACGGAACCGGGTCGAAGATGTTGATCTTCTGCGAAATCGTGGCCTTGTTCATCCAAAGCGTTTCGTCGATCCGCTGGCTGTTTGCCACCCCGAGAGTCAGATTGTGCGAAACCGGCCCGGTGTCAAATTTTCCGTTGATCTCCGCGCTCTTGTACTTGTTGATATAGAGCACGCCGATATTGCTGACCGTCGCGACGCCTCCAGCACCGGTAAACACGTTATAGCCACCGATCCGGGTAGTCTGGCGCGAGCGGGTGCCGTCCGATTGGCCGATTTCGATGTGTCCCGTCCAATTCGGCGAAAAATCGTAATCGACGCGCCCCTGATAATTCTGGGAATGCGCACTGAACTGCGCCCACTTGCCGGACAGCAGGTTCCTCGGGTCCGGCACACGCGGGAGCGGCACCACGCCGTGGACGGCCTTCGGCAGGCTGATGCCGGCCTGCTCGACCACCTGCTTCTCGTAATCCTCGACGTCGAACTGAAAGCGCAGCCGGTCCGTGACGTTCCAGTCGAGCCCTACGCTGGCAAACCAGCCGCGGCCGTCCGCGTCCTTCACACCGTTCGAAAGGTGCGTTTCAGATGCGTTCGCACGTATGCCGAACTGCTTTTCACGGCCGAAACGATGACTCACATCGGCCTGAATACCGAGTTGACCGAATGAATTTCCGAGAACCGCCAGCGACGCGACGTCGTGATCGTAAGGCGCCCGCTTGGTTATCATGTCGATAATGCCCGCCGGGCTCGCAACCCCGTACATCAGGGCGTTCGCCCCCTTCAGCGTTTCGATGCTCTGCTTGTCCTCCGACGGCACCGACATGACGTTTGCGGTAGCGAGGCCGCCGTTGAGGCGATAGTTCGCAAACAGGTTGACCTTGATGCCCCGAATCTGCGCCGCATCGGCGGGGCTGCCCGACGAGTTCGTCGGCGACACACCCGCCTGGTTCTTGACGGCATCGGTCACGCCAGCCTGTGCGTCCTGCAGCGCGCCGGAATTCAATACCTGTTTGCTCATCGGCAACGCATTGTTGGCATCGGCCGAATCTCCAACGGCCTGCGCCGCTTTCGTCGCCTTGCTCAACGCCTCCTTATCGTTCGACGCCAACTTCGCCGAAGCCTGCGCCTTGCTCGATACATCCGGAGTCGAATTCTGCGCGATGCCGGACGTAGTCGCAGCCTGCATCGCTGCAGCTCCCGCTTCCGAGGCAGCCTGCGCATGCTGTGCGATGGAAATTACAGCCATCGCAATTATCGTTCTCCTAAACAAGATCTCCTCCATTTTTGCGTTATACACACTTGCCTGTCCTGCCGAGCATCCCGCCGCTCAGATATCCAGCACCAGACACTCGCCTTTAGCCCGCGAACAGCACGGCGTGAAATACCCGTTTTCCCGCTGCACCTCTGTCAACACCGAATCCAGATGCTCGACTTCGCCGGAAACCACCCGCGTCACACATGTCCCGCAAATTCCCTGCTCGCACGACATCGGAATCTCGATGTCATGTCCGGCCAATGCCGTCGTAATGCTCATGTGTTCCGCAACACGGTACATTTTCCCCGTGCTCAACACCCGAACGTCGAAGGCATGCGTCATTGCAGGTTGCTTCGCCTGTGCCGCGAACCGCTCGCTATGCAACCGTTCCTCGGTCCACCCGTGTCGCCGCGCAGCATCCAGCACGGCATCCGTAAAACGCTCCGGACCGCATACGTAGAGATGCGTACCGGCGGGCTGCCGCTCGACTACATGGTCGATGTCGAGCCGCGTCCCCGAGCACTCGTCGCTGAAGTGATAGGTCACCCGCCGCGCGAATGACGAGCGGGCAAGCCGTTCCAGGAATGCAGCGCGCGAGCGCGAACGCGCGCAGTAATGCATTTCGAAATCGGCGCCACGTTGCGCGAGCCGCTCCGCCATTCCGAGGATCGGCGTGATGCCGATCCCACCCGCGAGCAGCAGCGAGCCCGGCGCCGATTCGTCCAGTGCGAAGTGGTTTCGCGGCACCCCAATCTCCAGCAGGTCGCCTACCTCGACGCGTTCGTGCATTGCCACCGAAGCGCCACGCGATTCCGGCGCGCACAGCACTGCTATCAGATAGCGTCGCCGGTCTCGCGAATCGCCGCACAGCGAGTACTGGCGCACGAACCCGCCTACATACACGTCAATATGCGAGCCTGCCGTGAACGATGGCAGTTTCTCTCCCTTTTGTCCGACCAGTTCGAACGCGCACACGCCATCGGCTTCGACCGTCTTGGCCGCAACGCGCACCTCCAGCCGGGCGTCGCTCGGCACCGGCCCGCGGGTGCGGCGCACGAAATTGCGGATACCCGTGTAGCCGAGCACCGGCACCGTCAACGCGCCGAGAAGCAGCAGCAATTGGGCGAGCACGCCGCCATATTGGCCCGTATGCCAGGACAGCATCCAGAAGTACAACCGAAAGCCGACGCTGCTCTGCTCGTACGGCACGAAGCGCAGCACCTTGCCTGTGTATGCGTCGATGAACAACATCGTGCGTGCGTTCGGATGCGGCGCATCGCGGGCGATCAGATACATTTCGATTGGCTCGCGTGGCTTGTCCGGAATATGCAGCAACGCATCCTGCGGATCGGGCACCCGTTCCTGTGCCGTACGCCAGAACGTTTCGAGCGACAGGCGAGCGGCGCCATTCGCCGGCACCAAAGACTTCGGCTTCTTCGGTCTCGGCGACCCCGTGACCGTGTAGATGCCGTGTGCATACCAATCGAATGCCCATGGCAGCCCAGTGAAGACCTGCGCGAGCAGCACCGCGCTCGCACACACGCCTGCAACCCGATGCAAACGGAAAGCCGACACCCTTGCAGGCCTGCCTGCCCGGAGCGCGAACGCGTAGCGCCAGCCGCTGCCGGTACGTGGCCACCAGAGCACGAGGCCGCCGATGACGAGCACGAGGCCGAAAAATATCGTGCTTGTGCCCGTAATCAGGCTGCCGTGCTTCATGAAGCGGAAGCGATGAATTTGCTCGATCGTGCCGAGCACGCCGCCGTAACGCGCCCGCTGTCCGACCACCTCTCCCGTGCACGGATTGAGGTATACGAAAACCTCGTCCGTGAAACGAACCATCGCCGCCGGCATGCGCAGTTCGCCCGGCTCGCCGGCAACGATGCGGACATAGTCGAGTTTTGCAGTCGGCCTCACGGCCGCTGCGTTCGCGGCAAGCACATCGAGCGGCACACGCGTCATGCAGGCCGGAACGGTCAGCAAATCGTGGTTCACCACGGGCTCGAGCGCCGGGCGAAACACGATGGCAGCCCCGGTTATCCCCATGAGGCAGATCACCAGGCCGACGGTCAGTCCCGACCAGCGATGGATCTGCAGCAACAAGGGACGGAAAGCGAATTTCATGAGTCGATCTATTGGAAGGCTAATCGTGTTGCACATGATCGACGACGAGGCTAAATGTAATCTGAATTCCGGTGGATCTTTAGGGTAAGTCCTGACGGTCCGGTCGCCATCAAAACAGCACGGCGTTCGGCAGCCCCGGTTGCGGCGCATCCGAATCGATCGCGAGCGTCCGACAAGGACGCATCGCACACATCGCTCGCGACAATCGGGAAAACCCGAGCGAAGCCCGGGGAACCTTGTCACGTCGATCCGTGTGCGTTAGCCTCGGCCCATCCTCGAAGCGGCTACATCATGAAGATTCTCATCCTGGAAGATCAACCCAAACTCGGTCATTTTCTGAAGCAGGCACTGAGCGAACATGCATACACGGTGGCGTGGGCAAAGACCTGCGCCGAGGCGCAGGAAATGTTGTGCGAATCAGGCTACGACGCGATCCTGCTCGATTTGGGCCTACCCGACGGCGACGGACTCGACCTGCTGCGCCAATGGCGCCGTGCAGGCTTCAACGAACCGGTACTCATTTTGAGCGCACGCGACGCAGTCGAAGATCGTGTAACGGGGCTGGATGTCGGTGCCGACGACTACCTGCCCAAGCCGTTCAGCCTCGAGGAATTGCTCGCGCGCCTGCGCTCGCTGCTCCGGCGCCATTCGACCGTCAAGGAAACGGTTTTGGAGCACCGGGGCATCAAGCTCGACCTGCGGGGCCATACCGTTCATGTGCAAGAGAAACCCATTGATCTGACCGGTCGAGAATTTGCGCTACTCGAGTTCTTCCTGCAAAACCCGGGGCGGGTTCTACCCCGCACGCTGATCGCCGAAAAAATCTGGAACTCCCATTACGACGTCGATACCAATCTGCTCGACGTCTACATGAGCCGCCTGCGCAACAAATTCGAAGCATTGCTCGGCGAACAACTGTTCAAGACCGTGCGCGGCGTCGGCTACCAACTCGTATGAAATCCATCGGTGCGCGCCTCGCGATTTGCTACGTCCTCGCGTCGACCATCACGTTTGCGGCGCTATATCAGGCAGGTCGACATTTCGTCGAGCATCAGGCAATCCACTCGCTGGATCTGCTCAATCAGGTGGAGTTCCAGCAGATTCGGGCCGCCACCCTTGCTCGCAACGGAGAATTGACTGAAGCGATGGTACGCCAGGGCGTACAGACGATGATAACCAATGGGCAAGGACTGTTCTTCATCGAGGTCCGCGACCGCGACGGAAAAATCGTATCGCGCTCGCACGCGCTTCACGAGCGCGACATGACGCCGCCGCCTGGCGCCGATATCTACAACGTCGGCGCCTTGGGCACGGCCCAATTGCGAGCAGGTCGTTTCGCACTCGGGCCATACACGGTATTGATCGCGACGCCCAAAGAATCCGTCAGGATCACGATGATCGCGTACAGGCGCACTTTCTATGGACTGCTGGTTGCGGCGATTATGATCAGCAGCGTCATCGGGCTCGGCTTCGGCCGCATGGCCATGCGGCCGCTGCGCACGATCCAGGACACGGCTGACCGCATTCGCTCGGACAACCTGAGCGAACGCATTCCCGTATCGGGGGCGCGTGACGAAATTTCGAATCTCGCGCGCCTTCTCAACCAGATGTTCGACCGGCTCGAAACATCGTTCAACCTGATTCGCCGCTTTACGGCCGAAGCGTCACACGAACTGAAGACACCGCTGACGCTCGTGCGCCTGCAAGCCGAGAAGCTCATCGTCGACGGTCAATTGACGCCCGATCAGGAGCGGGCCGTACAGACTCAGATCACCGAACTCGAACAACTACACCGGATCATCGAGGATCTTCTGTTCCTTTCGCGCGCCGATGCGCACGCCGTCAAACTCGATCTGCAATCGAAGAACCCGGAACCGTTTCTGCAGAGTTTTGCGCAAGACGCGCAGGTTCTCGCCGAACACCACGATCAGCATTTCGAGCTGACCCACTCGGGAAACGGACAGGTCGAAATGGAATCCAGATGGATACGGCAAGTATTGTTGAATCTGCTCAGCAACGCGCTCGCCGCTTCGCCGCCGGGTAGCCACGTCGCGCTGCGTTCCACGCTGACGAACGAGCGCTGGCAGGTGCGCGTCGAAGACGATGGGCCGGGCGTGCCGGCCGAGCAGCGCGAACGCATTTTCGAACGATTCTTCCGCGTTCACAGGGCAGGTAGTGAGCACAAGGGCAATGGCCTCGGTCTCGCGATCTGCCGCAGCATCGTGGAGCTTCATGGCGGTCGTATCTTTACCGAAACCGGCCCCGGGGGGCGCGGCTTGTCGATGATCTTCGAGATTCCGACGAACGCGGCGCATGCCTAGTTCGACATACGGCCCGGTGAAGCTTCGCCAGCCTCACCGGGAACAGGTCATAGCGACGCTTTCGTTTCAAGCACCTCGACCGGCACGGCATCGTCTCGACGCTCGAACCGCCGCGCAAACCGGTCGAAGGCGAGATAGACGACCGGTGTCGTGAATAGCGTCAACAACTGGGAGAGAATCAAGCCGCCGACGATCGCGATCCCCAAAGGCACACGCAGCTCAGCCCCCGCTCCGTGCCCGAGCGCGAGCGGCAACGCGCCAAACAAGGCGGCCAGCGTGGTCATCATGATCGGCCTGAAACGCAGCACGCAAGCCTGTCGTATTGCCGCGGCGGGTTCGAGATTTTGCTCGCGCTCGGCAACCACCGCAAAGTCGATCATCATGATCGCGTTTTTCTTGACAATGCCGATCAGCAGGATGATGCCGATCATTCCCATGATGGAAAGATCCTGCCCGCAAAGCACGAGCGCCAGCAATGCACCGACTCCCGCCGACGGTAGCGTGGAGATGATCGTCAATGGGTGAATGGGATTTTCATATAGCATCCCGAGCACGAGATACACGACGATCAGCGCAGCCAGAATCAGATATGGCTCGCTCGCGAGGGAATCCTGGAACGCATGGGCAGTCCCCTGGAACGTACCGATCAGCGCGTCGGGCTTGCCGGCCGCCGCTTCCGCCGCATGGATAGCCGTCACCGCGTCGCCTAGCGCGTAGCCGGGCGCAAGATTGAAGGAGATCGTCACCGACGGAAACAATCCCTGATGGTTCACCGAAATCGGCGACACGTTGTTCTGGATGCTCACCAGTACGTTCATGGGCACAAGTTCGTTCGTGAGCGGCGAGCGCACATAGAGATGGGCCAGCGCGTCGGTCGTCAACTGAAATTTTGGATCGACCTCCTCGACCACGTGATACTGATTCAGCGACGTAAACAGCGTGGCGATCTGACGCTGACCGAATGCGTCGTACAAGGTATCGTCGATGGCCTGAGCGGTGATGCCGAAGCGTGAAGCGGTATTGCGGTCTATCACGAGTGTCGCGCTCGTCGCCGACGCCTGCTGGTCCGAGCTCACGTCGATCAACTGCGGCAGCGTCGATAACCGCGTTGCCAGGCGTCGTGCCCACGTGTTCAGTTCGCGCACATCCGCATCCTGAAGCGTGTACTGATATTGAGACGCGCTGATTCTGCCGCCGATCTGGATATCCTGCCGTACCTGCATCGACAACGAAATCCCCGTCACCGTGGCGACTTGCGTCCGCAGCCGTGCCACGACCTGGCTCGCACTCGCGGTACGCTCGCCGAACGGCTTCAGGTTGATCATCATCCGGCCCTGGCTGATCGTCGGGCTCGGTCCGATCCAGTAGTAGACGTTGTCCACCGCGGGATCGGCCTCGATAATGTGGCCGAGCTGCTGCATTTTTTCGGCCATCGATCGCGGCGAGATATCGGGTGCAGCCTGCGAAACGCCAAGGATCAGCCCGGAATCTGCCAGCGGGAAAAAGCCTTTGGGAATGGCGACGAACAGTGCGGCCGTCAGGGCCACCGTCGCTACCGTCACGCCAAGCATCACGCGGCGATGCGAAAGGGCCCAATCGAGACCACGCTCGTAACGCGTTTCGAGCGCAACGAAAGCGATCTCCAGCCAGCGCTCCAGCACACGCAATCGCCCCGAATCGGAGCCGGGCGCACGAATCACCCAACCGCACAGCATCGGCGTAACGGTGAGCGAAACGAAAGCCGACATGACGATTGCGACGCTGACCGTCACCGCAAATTCCCGGAACAGTCGCCCAACGATTCCCCCCATCATCAGGATCGGAATGAAGACGGCAATCAGCGAAACCGTCATCGATACGATCGTGAAGCGCACCTCGCGTGCGCCGAGCAGTGCGGCCTGCATCCTCGGCATGCCCTGCTCGATGTGGCGCATCACGTTCTCGATCACGACGATCGCGTCGTCGACGACGAATCCCACCGCGATCGTGAGCCCCATCAACGAAAGATTGTCGAGGCTATAGCCGAGCAGATACATCGCGCCGAACGTCGCGACGAGCGACAGCGGAATCGTCAGACTCGGGATCACGGTCGCCCACACGTTGCGCAGGAACGAGAAGATCACCATCACGACGAGCGCGATCGTCAGCATCAACGTGAACTGTACGTCGTGTACCGAAGCGTCGATGGTCTGGGTGCGATCGCCTACCACTCGTACATGCACAGCCGCGGGCAGCGACGCCTCTAGCTGTGGCAAGCGCGACGTGATGTTGCGGATCGTCTGCACGACGTTATAGCCGGGTTGCTTGTGCACATCGAGAATGATTGCTCGATCGTGCTGCAACCACGCCGCCTGCTGCGTGTCCTCGGCCGCTTCGACCACGGTCCCGAGATCGTCCAGCCGGATCGGCGCGCCGTTCTTGTAGGCCACGACCAGATTGCGGTATCCGTCCGACGACGTGATCTGGTCAGTCGCATTGAACACGACCGAGCGATCGAGACCGTTGAGACTACCCTTCGGAGCATTGACGGTCTGCACGCCGACGATGGAGCGCACGTCCTCAAGCGTGAGGCCACGGGCCGCAAGCTTGTCGGGATCGATTCGAATACGCACCGATGGCCGCTGCTGCCCGTGAAAATCGACGAGCCCTACGCCGGGCATTGCCGATATTTGCTGAGCGAGAAAATTTTCCGCGTAGCTGTCGAGCTGCGTAAGCGTGAGCGAAGGTGACGTCAACGCAATCGACAGCACGGTGAAATCGGCCGGGTTGACTTTCTCGTAGGTTGGCGGATTCGGGAGGTTCTTCGGCAGCATGCCGCCGGCCGCATTGATCGCGGTCTGCACATCCTGCGCCGCGCTGTTGATGTCGCGCGACAGATCGAACTGAAGCACGATCGCCGTCGTGCCGAGCGAACTCGACGACGTCATCTGCGTGATGCCGGAAATGTTCGACAGCTGGCGTTCGAGCGGTGTCGCGACGGAGGTCGCCATCGTGTCCGCGCTCGCGCCGGGTAGCTTCGCAATCACCTGAATCGTCGGGAAATCGACCTGCGGCAATGGCGCGACCGGCAGCATGAAATACGCCACGATGCCGACGAGCAGCACCGCGATCGCGAGGAACGACGTCGCGATACGACGCCGAATGAGCAATTCGAGCAGACTCATGATGATGCATCCAGGCTTGCGGTCGGTGCGGAAGTCGCGGCTTCGTCGCGTGCCCCGACCAGTTTCGTCGCGACCGGCACGCCGGCATTGAGGCGACTCTGGCCTTCGAACACGACGAGATCGTCTATGGCGATACCTTCGCGAATCTCCGTCATGCCGTCGGCTGCGACGCCCGTCTTCACCGGGCGCATATGCGCATGACCTGACACATCGACCGCATAGAGCTGCGGACCGGCCTGGGTATTCACGATCGCGCGACTTGGCACGGCCAGACGTTGTCGGTCGGTTCTCAGCAGCACGCTCGTACTGACAAGCTCGCCCGGCCACAATTTCCGCTCGGCATTCGCGAATGCGCCTTTCAGCTTGATTTGCCCTGTAGCGGGGTCGACCCGGCTGTCGATGAAACTCAAGAATCCCGTCTCGATCGGCGCGCCTCCCGTACGTGCGGTGACCGTGACAGGTAGCGGCGCGGCGGCCTGACCCGCAAGAAGATCCGGCAATGCGTCCTGCGACACCGAGAACTGCACGTCGATCGGCTCCATCTGCGTGACGGTCACGACGCCCGTTGCATCGCCAGGATGCACAATCGCGCCAATATCGGCTTCACGCGCGCCGACCCGTCCGGCGAATGGCGCAATCAGTGTCGTGAAGCCCAGTTGCAGGCGGTCGCTTGCCACGATCGCGGCGTCGGCGGCAACGGTCGCCGTCAAGGCCTTGACCTGCGTGCGAGCAGTGTCGACGCTTTGCGTCGTTGCCCCGCCAATACCGACCAGCTTCGAATATCGCTCGAGATCAAGCTTCGCGTTCTCGAGGCTCGCCTGATCCTTGTTGCTCATGGCTATCGCCTGATCGAGCTGCGCCGCAAGCGGCCCCTGGTCGAGCCGGGCGAGTACCTGACCGGCTTTCACGTCCTGCCCGTCGACGAAGAACACGCGCTGCAACTGACCATCCACGCGTACCTTCATGTCGACGGTATTACGCGCCGCCACGGTGCCGACCGCGACAGCCCGCACCGAAAAATCATTCATGACGGGATGGCCGGCAACGACCGGCACCGAGGGCGCAACACTGCGCGCAGCCTGTTTCGGCCATTGCCACCACGCCACGAGTACGACGACGCCGAGGCCCGCCGCCAGCACGGGAAGAAGGCGACGACCACGCGGCGCGGAAGGCGGCAAGGACGGGGGATGAAAATCGACAGAGTGATTCATCGCTCTAAGAAAAAAGTAGCAACTCAAGATGCATTGGGAGCGCCGGCGGCCGGCGGCACGGACGAATGCTCCGTCACCCCGAATCCGCCACCGAGCGCGCGGAACAGGCCGACGGAAGCCTGGAGACGAGCAAGATGCGCCTGCTCGAGCGCATCCTCTGACTGGGAAAGTGCGCGTTCGGTATCGAGTACGGTCAGAAAATCGACGGTACCGCTGCGATACTGCGCGTCGGCCAACTGCGCGGCCTTGCGGGCCGCATCGGCAGCTTCCCGGTCGGCAAGCTCGACCTGCTGCTGCTGCGACGCGGCACTCAACATATCCTCGACGTCCTGGAGCGCGGTAACGACGGCCTGTTTGTAGTCCGCAACGCTTTTCGCGGATGCGGCCTCGCTTTCGCGCAGTTGCCCGCGCAAGGCCCCGCCATCGAAGACCGGCGCAACCAGCGCGGCCGCGATACTGGAAAATGGGCTCGCCAGGAAACGCGACAGCGAGCTGCTGTTCGAACCGCCCTGAGCGGTCAGCGTGAGATTGGGAAAGAATGCGGCACGCGCCGCACCGATGTCGTAATTGGCGGCTTGCAGCCGTGCTTCCGCGGCCCGAATATCGGGCCGCGCGTCGAGCAGACTGACAGGCAGGTACGGCTTCGGCTGGGGAACCGGCACACTACCGAGCGCAACCGTCTCGATGTCGAAGCCCTCCGGAGCAGCGCCCACCAGTGTCGCCAGCAGATGAAGGTTCTGGTCGCGCTGCTCGCGCAGCGCCGGAATCGCGGCTTCGAACGTCGCAAGTGCATTGCGCTGCTGCTGCACCTGAAGTTCGGTCGCAACACCCGCGGCCTGTTGCGCCGTCAACAGATCGAGCGTTCTCGCCGCATCCGCGACGATCGATTCGGCCAGCGCGACGCGCCGCCGCAAGCTCTGCACCTGCAACCACGAATCGACGATCGACGCGGTCAGCGTCAATGCAACCGTATCGCGATCGAAGCCCGCCGCCTGCGCGAGCAGGCTCGCCGAATTGGCGGTGGCCGCATTGCGCCCCCAGAAGTCGATCTCGTAGCTCGCCTCGGCGAACAGGCTCTGGCCGTTGCTCGAACTACCGGAGCCCGACGAACTGCCAACGCTGCGGCGATTGAACGTGCCGTTCAGCGCCAGCGACGGATAGAGCGGCGCGCCTGCCTTCATCGCACCGGCACGCGCGACTTCGATGCTGGCAAATGCCGAAGCGAGCGAATGATTGGCATGCAGCCCGCGCTCGACGAGCGCGTCGAGTCGAGCGTCGCCATACGCATGCCACCAGCCACTCGCAACAGGCACCGTCCCGGCGAGTGACGCCTGTGCCGGGTCGTTCCATGCGACAGGCGCAGGTATCGCGGGACGGTGATAGTGCGGCACGAACGAGCAACCGGCCAGCATTGCCACAACGAACGTGATGGCGACGAAGCCACCGCACGGCACATTCCGTCTCCGTTGCCCGTACCGCATACCGCTCGTCCGGAACATGAAACGACTCCTCGCAATCTCGATGCGGGGAGCATAGCGATGCGCGCCTGTCCGGTCTTTCGCCTGGAGATGAACTTAATTTAATGTCGGCGGGCCTTTGCTTTCACTCGCGCCCGTTACCGCTGTCGCGCAGCAAGTATCCCGCTCCCACCACCGTGTGGATCAGCGATTGCGGAAAATCACGGTCGACCTTGTTGCGCAATCGATGGACATGCATGTCGATCACGTTGCCCCGCGGTTCGAACTGGTAATCCCATGCTGCTTCGAGCAGCATGCTGCGCGTGACGACGTGCCCGGCGTGACGCATCAGGCATTCGAGCAACAGGTACTCGCGGTGCTGAAGCTGCAGGTCGCGCCCGCTCCGGCTCGCGCGGCGCGTGCGCCGGTCGAGCGTGAGATCGGCTACCTTCAGCACATCGCGCAGCCCGGCTCGGTCCCCACGACGGGCAAGCGCCTCGACACGCGCGAGCAATTCCGAAAATGCATAAGGCTTCGCCAGATAGTCGTCGCTTCCCGCACGGATGCCTTCGACGCGATCGTTCAGGCTCGCGATCGCGGAAAGCATCATCACTGGCGTCGAACGATCCTTGCAACGCAGGCGCCGCACCAGCTCGATTCCGTCCAGCACCGGCAGCCGGCGATCCGTCACGATGACATCGTAAATCCCCTCGAGCGCAAGGGTAAGCCCCAATGCGCCGTCGTTCGCGGCATCTACGACGTGACCGCTTTCGGTCAATCCCCGTACAATGAACTGCGCACCTCGTGCATCGTCTTCGACAATCAATATCCGCATGCTGAACGTGGCTGGATTAAATTTATTTCATGTTGGAGCGAACCGGATGTCGGGAAAGCCGATGCACACTCCATGCATGGCAGTTTAACTTCGTTCGCTGCCGCGGGCCCATGCTCTCCCCTGCTGGAATCTGAATGCCGAACATTCTGGTCGTCGAAGACGATCGTCAAACCCTCGATGAAATCGTCAACGCACTTACCGATTATGGCTGGGCAGTCGAGTCCGCCCAGACCGGTCGTGACGGCCTCGTTCTCGCCGTCGGGAAACGCTATGACGCGATCGTGCTGGACCGGATGCTGGCTGGCGAGATCGAAGGTCTCGGCATGCTAGCGGCAATCCGGAGCGCCGGCGTGACGACACCGGTGCTGATCCTGAGCGCACTCACCGCTGTCGACGAACGCGTGCGCGGCCTGCGCGCGGGCGGGGACGATTATCTGACCAAGCCGTTCGAATTCATCGAACTGACCGCCCGCCTGGATGCGCTGATGCGACGTCGCGAAGCACCGGAACAGCCGGTACAGGAATATCACGTGGGTCCGCTGTCGCTCAACCTGCTCACCCGCGAAGCTGTCTGTGCCGGACGTCCCGTCGCGCTGTTGCCGCGCGAATACCGTCTGCTTGAATTTCTGATGCGGCACGCGAACCAGACCGTCAGTCGTACGATGCTGTTCGAAGCCGTCTGGGGCTATCAGCTCAACGAGCGAACCAACGTCATCGACGTTCACGTCAGCCGCCTGCGTAAAAAGCTCGATCCGGACGGTAATCTCGCCCTTATTCATACCGTACGCGGTTCAGGATATTCGCTTCGTGCGCCTGACTGACCTGCATCGCACCACCAGTTTCCGGCTCGCGACGCTATTCCTCGCGATGTTCGGCATCGTCTCGCTGGTGCTGTTTACCTACCTCTACGTCGAGATCACCGGTTTCGAGCAGGAACGCATCAACGATTGGCTGGTACGCGAGCAAACCAACATCATGCGAGAAGACTCGGCCGGGCTGCTCGCCCACATCGTGCATCAGAGTCAGCGCGATCCGGACCGGCAGCGCCCGTTCGGGCTCTTCGACGCACAAGGCAGGCATCTTGCGGGAGGCTACATCGGGAATCGTCCGCCGATACCCGCGTACAACCGGCCATTCCGGCTGCGACTCGCCACCACCAACGGTCACCCTGTACCCGGCCTCTGTATTGCCGGGCAGTTGGCAGACAACCACACCGTACTCCTGTGCCAGAGCATGCTCGAACTGCACCATTTCGACGAAGAGCTGCTGCACGTCCTGCTCACAGCCGGATTGGTGATGCTACTGGCCGGCGTTTTCGGCGCCGCGATCGTCGGCGTCGGCGCCGTACGCCGACTGGACGACGTCACTCACTCGATCAGGGAGATCGTGTCCGGAAATCTCGGTCGCCGTCTGCCCATGCAGACGAAACATGATGACGTCGGGCGGCTCGTGATGGTCGTCAACGGCATGCTCGACGAAATCGAACGCCTGATGCACGAAGTCAAGGGTGTGTGCGATGCAATCGCGCACGATCTGCGCACGCCGCTCACCCGCCTTCTCGCCGGGCTGGAGCGCGTGCAACGCCGAGCGCAGACTGAAGCCGACTATCGCGAGGCGATCGACGCCACGATTGCCGAAACGGGCAACATTCTTCACACGTTTAATTCGCTGCTACGTATCTCCGAGATCGAATCGCACGTACGCCAGCAGAATTTCGTCGCCGTGGATCTTGCCGCCATTACCGACGACGTCGCCGAATACTACGAACCGACCGCGGAAAACAAGGGCGTCACGCTCGATTACCGGCGCGTGCCCGATGGCCTTCCCGAGTTCCGGGGCGACCGCGACTTGCTGTTCGAAGCCCTCGCCAACCTGGTCGACAACGCAATCAAGTTTGCGCCGATCAACGGCCACGTATCGATCCGGCTGTTTCGCGACTCGACGGGCTTCGGTGTCACCATTGCCGATGACGGCCCCGGCATTCCGCCCCGAGAAAGACAGGCGGTATTGAGACGGTTCTATCGCGCCGAAGCGAGTCGCCATACACCCGGCAATGGCCTTGGCTTGAGCCTCGCGTCCGCCATTGCGGCGATGCATGGCATGCTATTGCAATTCGACGACACTCAAACCGGCTGCAGCGTAACGCTGCTGGCTCCTGCCATGCCCGTGTCCGCCGCACGCCCCTCTTGCCGGTAATCCATCCCGGTGCGGCATCCTGAAGACGGGTTCATGATGCTTTCAGCTTTCGTTCAGTCAACGCCCCTATGATCCTGGAGCAGGGCAGCTTGCCCTCTCATCGGACAAACCCATCAGGGAAGAACAGAATGATCAAGCATCACTCGCTGATTTCCGCTACCGCCGCAGCCGTCGCCCTCGCCCTTTCTTCCTCGGCATTCGCCTTCGACGGTTGGCACCAGCAGAAAGCCACCGTCATCCCCGGCAAGGCGGCCGGATGGGACTACGTGTCGGTCGACCCGGAAAGGCACCATGTTTTCCTTGGCCATCGAGAGGAAGGTTTGCAGGTGTTCGACACCACGCTTGGCAAGGTAGTCAAGGTAATCGGCAATACGGCGGCCAACAGTTCCGACGGCGCGGTGCTCATCCCCGAATTCGACGTCGGCATCTCCAACAACGAAGACGGCACCATTACGCCCTTCAAGCTCTCGACCCTGGAGGCGAAGCCTCCGATCAAGGTCGGTGACGATCTCGACACCAGCCACTACGATCCCGTCAGCAAGCGTCTCGTGCTCAACATGGGCGCGAAATCGGACGGCACCGAGATCGTCATGCTCGATATGCCGTCGCTGAAAGAGGCCACTCGCCTCAAGGTGCCGAGCAAGAAGGTCGAGGGAGCGGATAGCGACGGCAAGGCATTCTTCTTCCTCGCGGCACAGGACATCGACAAGGTCTACAAGATCGACTCCCGCGCCGGCAAGGTCGTCGCCACCTACGACACGGCATCCGCGTGCGGTCGCCCGACCGCGATCGCGGTGAACGGAGCCGACGAGCGCGTGTACGTCAGTTGCCGCGGCCGCGATGCCATCAAACCCTCGCTCGTCGTGCTCAATGGCGAAAACGGCAAGATCGTCTACCGTGCCGAGATCGGCGCGGGTAACGACAGCATCATCTACGACGCGAGCCTCAAACGCATTTTCACGGCCAACGGCGTAAGCGCGAACCTCAACATATTCGAAGTCGACGGTCCGGATAGCTACAAGCCGCTCGAAACGCTGGGCACGCGCGCCGGCATGCGCACGATGGCCATGGATTCGAAAACCCACGTAATCTACGGCGTCGCCGCGGAAGGCAGCGCCGACACCGCCAAGCACATCTCGACCGTCGTTTCGCCGTTCTACGCGAACACGTTCTTCCCCAATACCTATACCGTGATGGCCTTCGGCAAGCAACGTTGACTACGGGAACGGCGGCATGGTCGACCAACCTGGAATGTCGACCTTGCCGAACATGTCCTGGTTGTTCGGTCAAACGAAACCCTCTTCGACCCGCATGCAGCCGTGCGCGGTGATTCCGGCAATGATGGAAATACCCGACCATCACAGGTATTTCCGCGCGGGCAGGCGCGACGCAGGTTACGGCTTGCCGTTCAGCGACTCGACGATCCGGTACGCAACCTTCACGCGATCCTCGATCGGAAAGCTGCGGTTCGCGAGCATCACGATCGCGATCCGCTTCGCGGGGACGAACGCAACATAGGTACTGAAGCCGTTGGTCGAGCCGGTCTTGTTGATCCACGTGTCCTGGCGCGGCGCGAGCGGCGGCTCGAGCCTGGTCGCGGGCGTCGCGTCGCGGAGCATCGCCGGCCCGTTCCCTTCGAGCAGCGTCGGCAACGCGACCGGATACGGATACTGTTCCCAGATCAGGTCCTGCGTGAACGGCCCCGCACGGAAATAGCCGGTGTGCGTGCGTTCGAGCGCGCGCTGCAGCCGCGGCGCCGTTTCGACGAGCCCCATGTTCGCCTGCACGAAGCGCAGCAGGTCGGCCGCGGTCGTCCTGACGCCGTACGCCGGCTGCCACAGCATGCCGCCCGTCATCCGGATCGGCTTGCCGTCCTGCGTATAGCCCTGCGCATAGTCGGCCTGGCGTGCGGCGGGCACGTTGATGTACGTATGTGTCATCCCGAGCGCGGGGAACAGCCGCTGTTCCATCAGCACCGCGAAGTCGCGGTTCATCGCCTTCGCGGCGAGCTGCCCGAACATCCCGATCGCGACGTTCGAGTACGTGCGGCGCGTGCCCGGCGCATATGCGGGCCGCCACGCGTCGAGATAGCGCATCAGGTCCGCGTCGTCGCGGATGCTGTCGGGCACCTGCAGCGGCATGCCGCCCGGCGTGTGCGTGCCGAGCTCGAGCAGCGTCACGCCGCCGAACGGCTTGCCCTGCAGCGCGGGCAGGTACTTGGCCGCAGGATCCGACAGCGACAGCTCGCCGCCCTCCTGCGCGTCGGACGCGAGCGTCGCGGTCAGCGTCTTGCTGACCGAGCCGATCTCGAACAGCGTGTCGCCGGTCACGGGCTTGCCGGTTTGCGTCGACATCACGCCGTAGTCGAACACGTAGGGCTTGCCGTCGGCGACGATGCCGATCGCCATGCCGGGAACGGCGAACTGCTTCATCAACGGCGCGACGTTGCGGGTCACGGTGTCGTGAATCTCGGCGGGCGTGGCGGCGGCCGCGCGGCCGGCCGTGGCAGCAGCGCACGCGGCGACGAACAGGGTCGCGGCGATGCGTATCGCGTTGAATCGCATGGTTGCGGTTCCTTCGATTTTCAGATGGTTGTGTGAGCAACAGATCCGGCCGCGCCGCGCGGAAGCTGCGGCAGCCGGCCTGTCGAAGCAGGACTATCCGCTGCCGGCCGCCCGTCAACAATCGATGATATGTTGCGTGAGCCTAAAGAAAATCTTATGCGCTGCGTGAACCGTCCATGCGGACGTCAGTCCGGCGACCGTTCGAGAAAGGCCCGCATCGCGGCATTGAAGCGCGCCGGCCGCTGCAACGGCGCGAAGTGGCTCACGCCGGGCAGGATCGTCAGCGTCGCGCCCGGAATCGTGCGCGCGAGACACGCCGCATGCTCGGGGCGGATGAACTCGTCGTGCTCGTCGTGCACGATCGCGACCGGCACCGCGATCGCCGCGAGGTCGGCCGCGCTGTAATCCGGTTGCGTGCGCATCATGTCTGCGCGGCGGAAGTGAGATCGAACTGCATCGTGTCGAACCGTAATGAGTGTGCGACTCGGGTCGGTTGAAAAGGGGAACACCTTGCAACAGGTTTACAGAATTCGTCGGACGAAACTTTCGCCTCTACCTTCCGCGCGGCGCCGATGCGGCCGCGCAGCCGGCGCCGCACGCCATGTCGTACGCGCCATGCCGATTGTCGCGAAGGGGCCAGAATGACCGGCCTCCCACGCTGGTAAAATCGTCGGCCGGCCTGCTGCCGCAGCCCCCCAGGCTGCTTCCGGCAAGGCCTCGCGAGCTACCCGTCTCGGCACCCGCCCGGTCGGGCGCGACCCGCGATGCCGTCCGGCGCCGTCGCTACGCGAGCTTCGCGCCCGCAGCGACACGGCGACGCGACAACGCGGCGACTTCGGCACGCACGCCCTTCATCACGCATTTCGAGGAATTCACGATGGCCCGCATCGGTGCCTTCTGCCTGACCACGTGGCTCGCCGCCGCGATTCTCTATTTCGGCCAGCATTCGGTCGCGATGATTGCGCTCAGCGGCGTGGTCGTGTTTGGCGGGTTCGATCTGCTGCGTCCGTAGCGACGACGCGTTCGGGCCGAGCCGGCTGTTCCGGCTCAGCCTCGCCGCACGTCAGCGCGGCAACGTCCGCAACGACGACGGCCCGCCCGACAGTGCGATGCGCTTGCCCGTATCGCGTAGCTTGCCGCCTTCCACCGCATACAGCGCGAGCTGCCGCTCGACGTTGAACTGCACGATCACGTGCCGGCTGTCCGCGGTAAATACGATGCCCTGCGCGGCTTCGCCGCCCGGCACTTCGCTCGTCTGTACCGCACGGCCGTTGCGGATCTCGAACAGCACGACCTTGCCGAGCTTGTGACGGCCCGGGTTGTCGGGCGTCAGGTTCGAGCCGTCCATCGCCTGCACGGCGATCCACTTCCCGTTCGGCGAGATCGCGACGCCTTCCGGCAGCGACGGCACCGTGAGGTACTGTGCAGTACGGAACGGCGTGCGCGACACGTCGATCAGCGCGACCGAATCGGCATCGCCCGCGAGCGTGCCGGCATAGCCCGGCAGCCCCGCGAGCCCGACGTTGCTGACGACGGCCCAGTGATTGTCGCTCGACACGTCGATCGTGTAGGGCGCAACGCCCGTGCTCAGCCGCGTGCCGCTGTCGGTCACCTTGCCGTCGTCGACGTTCAGCACCGCGACGCCCTGCTCGTCGCGCAGCGACACGAGTGCATGCTTGCCGTCGTGCGTGAAGCTGACCCCGGCGAGCCGCTTCTTGCCGATCTTCAGGTTGCCGTCGAGCGTCACCTGCGCGCCGTCGATCCGCAGAATCGACACGCTGCCGTCGACGTTCGCCACCAGCGCGAGCCGGCCGGACCGGTCGATCGCGACTCCCTGCGGGTGCGTGCCGAGTTCGATGCGCGTGATCGCCGGCGGCGAAGCATCGAGGGCCACGACCTGCAGGAACGTGTCGTACACGAGCTGCTTCGCGTTCGGGTCGTAACGCGTCGGCGCGCCGACCAGCGCAAGCTTTGCGTCCGGCGTGATCGCGACGGCCTGCGGCGGCCCCTGGATGCCGTTCTCGACGTCGACCTGAAGCGCGACCTTCGGCGGGAACACGCTCGCATCGAGCAGCGTCAGCGTGTCGGCCGGCGGCGTTGCGAGAAAGGTATCGCGCCCTTCGACGCGCTGGTACTTGCCGTCGTTGCCGGACACGATCCAGTCGGCCGCGTGCGCGGCGACGGCGGTCGTGGCGAGCGTGAGCGCGGCGAGCAGGCGGGCGCGACGAAGGCGGAAGGGATTCGAATGCATGGCGGTCGGTTCTCCGGATCGGTTGCAGATGCAAGGACTGGCACGACCCTGCTGCTCGACGGGTCGATGCAACCGCATGATGCATGAAAGCGCGCGAAGCCGGCGTCTCGCGCCCGCCGCTCAGGCCGTGCGCGGGCCCGCGCTGTCCCACCGGTCCACATCGTCGAGCGGATACACGGGCCGCGAGAGCCGTTCGTAGCCGAACAGCCCGTAGTCCGACCCGGTCACGCCGCGACTGTCGCACTCGACGAGCGCGGCCGCGATCGGCACGAACACCGGCCTGCAATACATGCGCGACTTCAGCAGCAGGAATCGTGCACGGCGCGGATCGATGCCGACGCTCTCGAATACGCCGAGATCCCAAGGCTCCTGCGTGCGCTCGGTGACGACCAGCGTCGCCACGCCGATATCGAGCACCGCCGCGCGGCCCATGTACGCGCGCTGGCCCGTATACGTCGGCCCCGTAATCACGTATTCGCCGTCGGTCATCGCGCGCACGATGCCTGTCGCGCGAAACGGCGTGCGCCGCGCGCCACCATGCGACGGCATCCGGTTGCCGACCGGCACCGTGACGGTCGCGCCCACGCCCGCGTCGATCAGCACGGCGACCGCCTCCGGGTCGCACAGCGGCCCGCTGACGATCCCGTCGAGCCCCTGCGCGAGCGCGGCCTCGAGCAGGTCCATCGTGTCGCACGGCCCGCCCGACATGCAGTTGTCGCCGTGATCGAGCATCAGCACCGGGCGGTCCGCGCCGCGTGCCAGTGCCGCGGCCTGCGCGACCGATTCCGCGAGCGGCGCGCTGCGATACACGAATGCGTCGCGCGCATCCCAGATCTGCCGGGCGATGCGTTCGGCCACCGCGTCGGCCGCCGCGCGATCGCCGTCGGCAACCACGACGATGCTGATGCACGGCGCGGGAATATCAGCAAGCGAGAAGCCGGGCAGCACCGACACCGCGAGCATCCCGTCGGCCTCGGCCGCGCGCGCGGCTTCCACCGCGCGCCGCATCGCGCCTTCGGCGCTCGCGCTGCGCAGCGTCGACGTCATCAGCGGCGGCTGCCGCCACGCGAGCACGGGCCGCGCGCGGCCGTGCAGCCGGTCGAGCAGCACGCGCGCCGCGTGCTCGCCCGTCTCGTACATGTCGACGTGCGGATAGGTCTTGAAGCTGACGATCACGTCCGCATGGTCGATCATCTTCTGCGTGACGTTCGCATGCAGGTCGAGCGCGACCGCGATCGGCGCAGCGGGCAGCGCCGCGCGCACGCGCGCAAGCAGGTCGCCCTCGCCGTCCGCGCTCTGCTCGGCGACCATCGCGCCGTGCAGATCGAGCATCACCGCATCGCAGCCGGGCGCGGCCGCGACGATCGCATCGCAGATCGCCGCATACGCGTCGGCCGCGACCGGCCCGCTCGGATTCGCGGCCGCCGACACCGGCGTGACGATCGCCGCACCCTCGCGCGCCGCCGCATCGATGAACGCGGCCATCGCGGTGCGCATCCCGTGATTCGCGCGATACGCGTCGTCGCCCCAGTCGGGGCCGTTGCGGCCGAACGCGGCGAGCGGCGTCGGCACCGGCGAGAACGTATTCGTCTCGTGGTTCATCCGGGCGATCAGGATTTTCATCGCGTGCCGCCTTCCGCAATGCCCGCCGCGCCGAGCATCGCATGCAACAGCACGTTGCAGCCCGCTTCGAGGTGGGCGGGATCGGCGTCCTCGATTTCGTTATGGCTGATCCCGTCCTTGCACGGCACGAAGATCATCGCGGTGGGCGCAACGCGTGCGAGATACACCGCGTCGTGGCCCGCACCGCTGATCACGTTCATCGAAGAAAGCCCGAGTGCATTCGCGCCCGCGCGCACCTGCTCGACGAGTGCCACGTCGAACGGCTGAGGCGGGAAATACACAACCTGCTCGACGTCGATCGGCATGCCGGCAGCAGCACCCAGATCAGCGCATGCTGCGCGTAGTTCCGCATCCATCGCCACAAGCGTCGCATCGTCGGCCGCGCGCAAGTCGACGGTCAGCGTCACGCGGCCTGGAATCACGTTGCGCGAATTCGGGTGTACGTCGACCCAGCCGACCGTGCCGCGTCCGTGCGGTGGATGCGCGCACGCGATGCCGTTTACCGCGCGCACGAGATCGGCCGCAACCAGCAGCGCATCGCGCCGCAGCGCCATCGGCGTCGGGCCTGCGTGTGCCTCCATCCCGTGTACGGTGACGTCATACCAGCGCTGCCCGAGCGCGCCCTCGACCACGCCGATCGTCGTGGCGTGCGCCTCCAGTACCGGCCCCTGTTCGATATGCGCTTCGAAGTACGCGCCGACCGGATGCGCGTCGCACACCTCGCCCGCATAGCCGATCGCCGCCAGCGCATCGCTCACCGATACGCCGTCGCGATCGCGTTGCGCGAGCGCATGGTCGAGCGTGAACGCCCCCGCGAAAACGCCGGAACCCATCATCACGGGCACGAAGCGCGAACCTTCCTCGTTGGTCCACACGGCGACCTCGAGCGGCGCACGCGTGCGCACACCCGCATCGTCGAGCGTGCGCAGCACTTCGAGGCCCGCGAGCACGCCGTAGTTGCCGTCGAACTTGCCGCCTGTCGGCTGCGTGTCGATATGGCTACCCGTCGTCACGGGCGGCAGGTCGTCGCGTTCGCCTGCCCGTCGCGCGAAGATATTGCCGATCGCATCGATGCGTACCGTGCAGCCGATTTCTTTCGCCCATGCGGCGAACAGGTTGCGTGCGTCACGATCGCGTTCCGTGAGTGCGAGGCGGCACACGCCCCCCTTGTCGGTCGCGCCGATTCGCGCGAGACGCATCAGGCTGTCCCACAGCCGTGCGCCGTCGACGCGCAAGCCGGACGCCGCGACGCCCGGTGTCGAATCCTGAACTTGCATCGGTGGAATTCCTCGCAATGAAAGGGAACGGCGCTCACGCAACGCCGACACCCAGGTAACGGTCCTTCACCTCGTGATCGGCAGCGAACGCCGCGTTGCTGCCTTCGTAGACGATCACGCCCTGTTCGATCACGAAGTGGCGGTCCGCAAGCTGCGTGCACACTTCGAGGTTCTGCTCGACGAGCAGGATCGCGACGCCGGCCGCCTTGATCTGCTTCAGCTGCTCGACGATCTCCTCGACGATCACCGGTGCGAGCCCTTCGACAGGTTCGTCGAGCATCAGCAGCCGCGGGTGGTTCATCAGCGCGCGGCCGATCGCGAGCATCTGCTGCTCGCCGCCCGACAGCTGCGCGCCACCGTTGCGGCGGCGCTCCTTCAGGCGCGGAAAGATGCGGTAGATATCGTCGAGCTGCCACGGCGAATCGCGGCGCGCGCCGAGCCGCAGGTTTTCCTCGACCGACAGCAGCCGGAAAATCCCGCGATGCTCGGGCACGAAGCACAGGCCGCGCGCAGCGATTCGGTGCGCGGGCTGCCCGGACACCGGCCGGCCCGCGAACGTCACCGTGCCGCCGGTCGGCGCGACGACACCCGCGATCGTCTTGAGCGTCGTCGACTTGCCCGCGCCGTTGCGTCCGAGCAGCGTCACCGTCTCGCCTTCGTTCACGTTCAGTGAAATACCCTGCAGGACGTGGCTCTTGCCGTAGCAGGCGTGAACCTCCTTCACATCGAGCATCATGCGCGGCCTCCGGTGATCATGTTGCCGAGATACGCGCTGCGCACGCGCTCGTCGCCGCGAATCGCATCGGGCTTGCCTTCGACCAGCACGCGCCCCTGCTGCATCACCGTGATCGTGTCCGAGATGTCCATCACGATTCCCATGTTGTGTTCGATCAGCACGACCGTGTAGTCGTCGCGCAAGCCACGGATCAGCGTCTTCATGTCGTCGAGGTCGTCGATCCCCATGCCCGACGTCGGTTCGTCGAGGAAGATCGCGCGCGGTCGCGCCGCGAGCGCCATCCCGACTTCGAGCCTGCGCTGCTGGCCGTGCGACAGCACGCCGGCCGCCGTTTCGGCGAAGCGCTGCAGGCCGAGCCGCTCGAGCACGTCGTCGACGATGCCGTCGTGCGCGAGCGCGCCGCGCGGCGGCGTCCACGGATTCAACGCGCGCCGCGATTCGACACCTTGCGCGGCGACGCGCAGGTTCTCGCGCACGCTCAGGTTCGGAAACAGGCTCGTCACCTGGAACGAGCGTGCGATACCGCGCCGCACGCGCTTGTGATCGGGCTCGCGCGACACGTCGTGACCGTCGAACAGGATCGAGCCCGACGTGATCGGCAGTGTGCCCGTCAGCGTATGGAACAGCGTCGTCTTGCCCGCACCGTTCGGGCCGATCACCGAATGCACGGTGCGCGGCATGATCCGCAGATCGACGCCGCCCAGCGCCGTGAACTTGCCGTAGCGCTTGACGACGCCGCGCGCTTCGAGAATCGCTTCGCTCATTGCTGCTCCCTGGCCGCGGCCGCAGTACGATCGGTGCGCCGCAGCGATGCCGCGACGCGTTCGCCGAGTCCCCACAACCCCCGCTGCATGAACAGGCTGACCGCGATCAGCACGAGGCCGAGCAACAGCAGCCAGCGCGGCCACAGCGTCGACAGCCAGTCCGCAAACAGCACGTAGAACGCCGCGCCGAGAACCGACGCGAACAGGTTGCCCGTGCCGCCGATCACCGTCATCACGAGAATCATCTCGCTCGTGTGATAGTCGATGTTCGACAGCGGCGCGATGCCCGTCATCAATGCGTGCAGCGCACCCGCGAGACCCGTGACCGCACCCGAGATCACGAACGCCGCCAGCTTGAAGCGCTGCACGTCGTAGCCGGCCGCCGCCGCGCGCGCCTCGTTGTCGCGGATCGCGAGCAGCGTACGGCCGAATACCGAGCGCGACACGCGCAACAGCAGCCAGAACACGGCAACGAACAGCACGGCGACGAAACCGTAGTAGCGCCACGGCGAATCGAGCGAGACGAGCGCATGCCCGAACGCGGACAGCGCGGGGCGCGGGATATCGAGCAGCCCATTGTCGCCGCCCGTGACATCCGGCGTCGTATACGCGAGGAAGTAGAACAGCTGCCCGAACGCGAGCGTCAGCATCACGAAGTAGGTGCCGCGCTGCCGGATCGAGAACCAGCCGACGAGCGCGGCCGCGACGGCACCGAGCACGGCGGCCGCGGCGAGCGCGACCGTTACCGATGCGACGCCGTGCGTCAGCACCAGCCCCGCCGCGTAGCTGCCGAGCCCGAAGAAGATGCCCTGCCCGAACGACAGCAGCCCCGTAAGCCCGAGCAGCAGGTTGCAGCCGAGCGCTGCGAGCGCGAACACCAGCACTTCGGTCGCGAGCGAGCCCGAACTCAGCGCGACCGGCAGCGCGCACACGACGGCCACCGCGAGCCAGCCTTCCGGCCGCTGCAGCGCGCCGCGCCACGACCGCGCGAGCCGCGAGGCCGCCGCACCCGGCGGCAGCGATTTCGACGATTCGATCATGCAGCCCTCCCCAGCAAACCGTTCGGACGCAGCAGCAGCACGGCGGCCATCGCGACATAGATCATCAGTCGCGCGCCTTCCGGCCACAGCGTACTCATCAGGCTTTGCACGATGCCGACCAGCAGCCCGCCGACCAGCGCCCCGAGAAAATTCCCCATCCCGCCGACGACGACCACGACGAACGCGACACCGAGCGCCTCGATCCCCATGAACGGATCGACGCCGCGAATCGGCGCGGCCAGCACGCCAGCGAGCGCGGCCGTCGCCGCGCCGAGCGCGAACACGAGGCTGAACACGCGCGTCACGTTGATGCCGAGCAGCGACACCATTTCCGACGATTCGCTGCCCGCACGCACCGTGCTGCCGAGCCGCGTGCCTTCGAGCACCCACCACAGCAGTGCGGCCAGCACGGCCGTGAAACCGATCACGAACAGCCGGTATTTCGGATAGACGAAACCGCCCCAGATCACGACGCCGCTCAGTGCATCGGGCGGCGGCACGTTGTCGCCGAGCGGGCCCCACGCGAGAATCGCGCACTCCTGCAGTACGAGTGCGAGACCGACCGTCGCGAGGATGTGGAACTCGTGCTGCTGTGCATAGACATGACGCAGCACGAGCTTTTCGACGATCCACGCGAACGCGCCGACGACGAACGGCACGATGGCGAGTGCGACCCAGAAATTCGCCGACCATTGCAGCGCCTGGTAGCACAGGTACGCGCCGAGCAGGTAAAACGCGCCGTGCGCGAAATTCACGAAGCGCAGCAGGCCGAATACGATCGACAGGCCGACGGCGAGAAGGAAGTACAGCATGCCCACGCCGATGCCGTTGACGATCTGCAGCAGATAGACGTTCATGGCTTCCGTATCGGAAAGGAGGGAAACGGACGTCCGCCGCGCATCGGCCGCGGACGCGCCCATCGCGTTACGCGAGCTTGCACCCCGTCTTCTCGACGGGCAGGAACGATTGCCCCGAGCTGACGATGTCCGCGTAGTCGTCCGCGTTCTTCATCCGACTTTTCGGCTTGCCCTTCAGCAGGTAGTAGTTCTTCAGCACCTGGTGGTCACCCTTGCGGATTTCCTCGGAGCCGGTGAGCCCGTCGTACTTCATCCCTTCCATCGCGGCAACGACCTTCTTCGGGTCCGCGGTGCCGGCCTTCACCATCGCATCCAGCAGGATCTTCGAGCAGATGTACGAACCCGCGAGGCTGTAGTTCGGGTTCGCCTTGAACGTGGCGTTCGCGCGCTTCACGAGGTCGCGGTTCAGCGGCGAATCGATGCCGTGCCAGTACTGCGCGCCGAAATACACGCCGTCGCAGATGTCGGGCCCGAGCGCCTCGAACTGTTCGAGGCCCGATGCCCACGCGAGCAGGATCGTGCAGTTGCGCTTCATCCCGAAGCTCACGGCCTGGCGCAGCGTGTCCGACGACTGCGAACCGAAGTTCAGGATCAGCAGCACGTCGGGCTGCGCGGCGACCGCATTGGTCAGATAGCCACTGAATTCCTTCTCGGCGAGCGAGTGATAGCTGTTGCCGACGTGCTCGATGCCCTTTTCCTTGAAGATCGCCTTCGCGGCCGACAGCAGCCCGTCGCCGAACACGTACTGCGGCGTGATCGTGTACCAGCGCTTCGCCTTCGGCAGCATGCCGATCAGCGGCCGCACCGTCTGCTCGATCGCGCCGAAGGTCGGCACCGACCAGCGGAACGTCGCGTCGTTGCAGTCCTTGCCGGTGATCTCGTCGGCGCCGGCCGTCGTGATGAACACGCCGCCCGCCTTTTGCACTTCCTTGCCCATCGCGAGCGATTCGGACGACAAGATGCCGCCCGCGAAGAAACGCACGCCCTTCTGCTGCGCAATCTCCTGCACGCGCCGCACGGCCGTCGCGGGCTTGCCCTCGGTGTCGAGCGCCGTATACGCGAGCGGCGCGCCGAGCACCTTGCCGTATTGCTTGACGACGAGCTGCATGCCGAGATCGGCGTACTTGCCGTTGGCAGCGAACGGCCCGGACATCGGCACCGGGCACGCCAGCTGGATGGATGAACCCTGCGCGAACGCGGCACGGGACGACATGCTGCCGAGCGCGCCCGGCACGGCCGACAGCGCGGCCAGTTTCAACAGTTCTCGGCGATTCAAGTTGACGCTCCTGATAAAGGGGACACACGCGATGCGACCGACTGCCAAACCGTGCCCACGCCCTGCAGGATGCGCGCCGCCGGTTGATCCTATTTATCATGATAAATAGAATGAACCTGATGCTAGAGTTGATCAAAATTGGTGTCAATCAGGCAAAATTCCGTACCCTGCGCCGGAACGGATCGTCGACGATGACGGGGCGCGCAGTCAGACAAAGGAGTCTTCAAGATGGTCATGGACCGAGCCAGGGCGGGCGTCGCGGTCGAAATCAAGCAGCCGAAGCGGGCCGACCTCGTCGCCGAGGAGATCAAGCGGCTGATCACCGAGAAGGATCTGAAGCCGGGCGACCGCCTGCCGCGCGAAGCCGAGCTGCAGCAGCTCTATGCGGTGAGCAAGAGCACGATCCGCGAGGCGCTGAAGTCGCTCGAGGTGCAGGGGCTCATCAAGGTCACGACGGGGCCGTCGGGCGGCGGGATGGTGGTCGAGGTGCCGCTCGACCGCACGCTGCAGTTGCTGCAGAACTACCTGTTCTTCAAGGACGTGACGATCGACGACATCTATACGGTGCGCAAGCTCCTCGAACCCGAGCTGGCGGCGGGTGCCGTGCCGCACCTGACCGAGCGCGATTTCACCGCGCTCGAGGCGAACATTGCGTGCTGCGACGGCGCGTCGGGCGTGCACGATCGCGGCCACATGCTGCGCCAGCGGCAGGAAGACACGACGTTCCACGACATCCTCGCGGCCGCGAACCCGAACCCCTTCCTGCGATTCAGTTGCGAGTTGATCAACGAGATGATCCGGCAGTTGATCGAGTTCAGGAACGACACGCCGCTCGTCGAGCACAAGCGCTTCGGCGAAGCGAACGTATCGATCCACAAGGCGATCCTGCAAGCCGCACGCGAGCGCGATGCCGAGCGCGTACGTGCGCTGATGGTCGAGCACATGACCGAGGCGCCCAAGCACGTGAAACGGATGAAAGGCAAGCTGCGCGGGCGCTTGATCCTCGACTCCGAAATCCGCAGGCGCGCCGCGGCGCCCGTTGCGGGTGCGAACGCAGCCGCGGCGGATTCCGAAGAGGATTGAAAGTCGTCGCTCAAGCGTACCCCGTCGTGCCGTGCGTCTCCAGGTATTCGACGAGGCCGAACTCCGCATGCTCGCGCCCGTTGCCCGAACGCTTGTAGCCGCCGAACGGCACGCCCGGCTCAGGCGTCCAGCAGTTCGAAACGCAACCCGGCATGCCGCACGAGGCGCTCGACGAAGCGCGCGTCGAACATCGTCGCGGGCGTCCAGAAGCCGCCGCCGCGGCCGGTCTTCATGCCGTCGCGGGCGCAATCCAGCGCGAGGCCGAGCGCGGCCTGGCCGAGCATCTTGCCGGTCGAGCCGTAACCGGGATCGCGGTCGCCGGTGACTCTCACGCGCAGCGTCCGCCCGTCGTCGGCGCGCCCGAAGAAGCGCAGGTCGTAGCGGCCGGCCAGTTGCGCGGCGACGCTCGGCCCCTCGCCGGGCTTCGGCAGCAGGAAGCGCTCCATCAGGCTGCGCACCGGCATGACGAGCACGCCCACCATGAACGCAGCGAGGCCGGCCACCATCGTCAGCGCGGCGACGCGGCCCTTGAGTCCCGTGCCCGTGATGACCGCTTCGTCATAGGCGAACCGGCTGCCATACGCGTCGTCCGCAAGCGCGTTGGAGCGATGCACGACGCGCTCGTTGACGGCCGCCATCACGAACGGCGCGATCCACGTGCCGCCGTCGCGATCGAATTCCGCCGACCGGACCGCGTGCTGCCGCACCGTGAAGCCGTGATCCTTCGGGCATAGCGCATACGGATCGAGCAGTTCGCGGCGCAACGCGGGATCGGCCGCGGCTTCGCGCACGACGTTGATCACGCTCGCGACCGTGCCGCCCGACGCGCCGCCCTTCAGCGTCTTCACGCGCATCTTCACCTGCGTGGCCGGCACGCCCCACTGCCGCCGTGCGTGCTGCTGCAGGAACAGCACACCGATGTCGGACGGCACCGAATCGAACCCGCAGCAATGCACGATGCGCGCGCCCGATTGCCGGGCCGCCGGCTCGTACCGTTCGATCATCCGCTTGATCCACTGCGTCTCGCCGGTGAGATCGCAGTAGTCCGTGCCGGTTTGCGCGCAGACCTTGACCAGCGGCTCGCCATAAAGCGCGTACGGGCCGACGGTCGACACGACGACGCGCGTGCGCGCGCACAACACCCGCAATTGCGCTTCGTCGGCCGCATCGGCCACGATGATCGGCAGCGCCTGCCCCGCGGCGCCCAGCGTATCCCTGACCTGCCGGAGCTTCGCTTCGGAGCGGCCGGCGATCGCCCAGCGCAGCACTTCACCGCTGCCCGACAGGTATTCGGACAGGTAGCGCGTCAGGATCTGCCCGACGAAGCTGGTGGCACCGAATACGACGAGATCGAGATCATGGGTCGGCTGGGTCATCGACGCTTCCTTTCAGACAGGTTGGCTCCGGACGCCCGGGTTTATCGAGCGGGCTCATCGAACACCTTCAACGGCGTCGGCAGATTCAGCACCAGCTGCGCATCCTTGACCACGTCGAACCGCACGAGCGTGGCGATGCCCAGCCCGTCGAGCAGCCGGCTCAGCGGACCGCCGTGCCGCACCAGCTCGACGCCGCGCGGCAGCACGCGCTGCGCGAACGACAGCGTATTGGTCTGCACCGCGCTCCGGTGCCACACGCCGTCGACGAGATTGATCATGGTATTCGTGCCCATCCGCGACTGGGAAGGCACCTGGGTCAGCGCAGGCGACGGCGCGTTCAGCGTCAGGTCCGCTCGACCGTCCGGCCCGGCAATCCGCGCGCTGACGCGTGCGCCGATGGTCATGTCGATATTCGCAAGCCATTTCGGCAGCTGATAGCCGTGCACGCCGCGCACCCGCGCGATTTCCGTGGTGACGGGCAGCGCCAGCACATGCGCGAAGAAGCTCCGGCGCCGCATCGCATCGACGAGCTCGAGCGCATGCGAGCCGCGCGCGCCCGGCCGGCGAATCACCACCGCGACGGACACCTCGTCATACGGATCGTTGTCGCAGACCGAATACGAGAAGAAGGTCAGCGCGACCAGCCCGTATCGGGGAACCGCCCGCAGCGGCTCGAGCGGCACCGGCAGCATCGTGCGCAGGCGCTCGAGCGGCGCGAGAAACAGCAGCTGGATGCTGCTGGAACGATAGTAGAAGTTCGGCGCCCAGGTCGGTCCCACGCGCGACGCGACCTGACGTTTCGGAATCCGACGAAAAAAATCGATGTTCCCCGCGGCGGGATCGCGCGCGACCTCGTCGAGGTCCGGATTCATGCGAAACCGGTCGTAGTACCCGCCTTCGGGCACGTCGACCTTGTGCAGCCCGAATTCGACCTGTGTAAAGCGCCTGTCCATGTGCGTTGCCTCTCGTCGAAGATGAGTCGTGGCAGGCAACGTGCGCGGCCTGCCGATTCATGACCGTCAGCAGGCACTCTAAGATTCAACTCAACTTCAAGGTCAAGGCCTCGACTAGAGGAACGGGTCGGAATGGGCGGCCGCCGCGCATCCGGCGGTCGAACGACGCCCGTTGCCGCGGATCGACACCATGCCGCGATCGCGCAGGCACGCCATCGCCCGGCACAGCCCGGATACGAAACGTCAGTGCGCCGGAATGCGTATGTCGCCGTCCACGCGCAACGTGCGCTTGCCGCGCGCGACATCGTATTCGACCGTCTGCGCCGGCGTCACCGAACCGTAGGACACGCCGTTCACGTAGACGGTGCCGGCCTTCAGTTCGATCCGGTCCCCGTCGACCGTCGCGGTGCCATGTTCGCCCTGCAGGATCGCACCCGCGCATCCCGGGTTGGAAAAGCTGCGGACCGTCGAGCCGGACACGCCGGCGGTCTCGCCCTGCCCCGGCAACGCAAACGACGGGATCGCGGGCATCGGCGCGCTTTGTGCGGTCGCCGCACGACACGGCGCTGCGCCGTTGCCATCGGCGGCATAAGCGGATCCCGAGCCGATACCGCAGGCCGCCAGCCATGCGATCGTCATCGGCAACAGTGTGCGCATGATGCTCTCTCCCTGAACGAACCCGAAATACGAATGCATCGCCGTCGCCGATCCGCGCGACATGCGATGCGATCGGCCCGCCCGGCAACGCGGGCAAGCCGATGCGAGCCGATACACGCGTTTCGGCTTGCATGAATGTCGTTATAGTCGATCGCCGCGGGAAATCTCCATCCGACTACGACGCGCCGCTGCCGTTCGACTGGAAGCACGTGCTCGACCGGCTGGACGAACGGCTGCCATCGGAACCAGCACGCGGCGCCTGACGCACGGCCACGGCGGCCCTATCGCCCCGCGTGCGCCGCATCCGGCAACACCGGCGCGAATGCCGCTTCGACAAACCGGATCACATCGTCGAGCGACGACGTGCACGTCGCGCCCGCGGCAAGCTCCCGAAATGCACCATCCGGCCCAAGGCAGATGAGCGGCTTGCGCCAGCGCCGCGCAAGCGCGATCTCCTCGGCCGTCCCGTGCCCGCCGGGCAGCGCGACGATCAGGTCGCTGCTCAGCACGTTCACGTAGTTCCGGTTGATCGTGTGCGGATCGGCGCCCGGTTCTCGGCGCGGCAGCGGCGTGAGGATCGGGATCTCGACGAACGGATGCGGATAGCCGTCGAGCGGCACGAAGCCCGCGTGCGGATCGGCCTGCGTCGGCAGGATGCCGATCGATCGGCCGGCCCGCCCCGGCACACCGGCGAACGCGCGCGCGACCGCCAGCATCACGCCCTGGCCGCCGCCCGTCAGCAGGTTGAAGCCGGCCTGCGCGAGCCATGCGCCGAGCGGTTCCGAAAACGCGAGCCACGGCTCCTTGCCCGAGCCCATCACGCCGATCGTCCGGTTGTTGCGTTGCATCGTGAATTCCGGTGATGAATCGTTGAGTCGCGCTGCGGCATGACGTCGGGTTGCGGCACCCGGCCGCGTGCCGCGCATCGTCATTCGAGTTCGACGCCCTTGAGTTCGGGGATCAGGAACAGCGTCGCGACCATATCGAGCACATAGAGGCCAGCGAGCAGCGCGATCGCCGTCTGGAACGAGTAGCGCGCGGCCAGCGCGCCGACCGCCACCGGCCCGAAGCCGCCGACCGCGCGGCCGATATTCCACAGCACGTTCTGCGCGGTCGCGCGCGCGGCGGTCGGATAGCCCTCGGACATCAGCGTCCCGTAGCCGCCGACCATCCCGTTGACGAACATCCCCATCAGCGCGCCGGCCCACAGCATCGCCGTCGGGTCCGACAGCCGCGCATACGCGATGACCGTCACGACCGAGCCGAGCTGGTACAACAGGAATGTCGGCTTGCGGCCGATGCGATCGGCGAGCTGCCCGAACGTCCAGACGCCGATCATCATCCCGACGACGGTGGCCGCCGTCCACAGTCCCGACTTCGTCAGCGAGAAGCCCATCTGTTTCGACAGGAAGGTCGGCAGCCAGATCATGATCCCGTAGTAGCCGAAGTTCTGGACCGAGCAGAGGATCGCGATGCCGAGACTCGTGCGCGCGGTGCGGGCGTCGGCGACGAGCATCCGGAACGCGTTGGCGCGCGGCTGCGTCGCGCGCTGCACGAAGACTTCCGGTTCGTGCAGCCGGTTGCGTAGCACCCACGCGAGCAGCGCCGGCAGCACGCCGACCACGAACATCCCGCGCCAGCCGATATGGAGCAGCAGCAGCGGCGTCAGCAGCGCGGCCAGCAGCACGCCGGCCTGCCAGCCGAGCGCGACGTAGCACGACACGCGCGCCCGCTTGCTCGCCGGCCACGCTTCCGCCGCGAGCGCCATGCCGATCCCGAACTCGCCGCCGAGGCCGATGCCCGCGATGGTCCGGTACACGAGCAGATCGCGGAAGCCTTGCGCGAACGCGCACAGGCCGGTGAAGACCGCGAACAGCATGATCGTCCAGGTGAGCACGCGCACGCGGCCGTAGCGGTCGCTCAGCGCGCCGAACAGAATGCCGCCCGCGACGGCGCCGATCAGCGTCCACGTGACGAGCGCGCCGCCCTGCCCGGGCGTCAGCTGCAGCGCGGCCGTGATCGCGGGCAGCATGAAGCCGAGGATCAGCAGGTCGAAGCCGTCCATCGCGTAGCCGATCGCCGAGCCGGCCAGCGCCTTCCACGCGTACGGCCCGACCTGTTCGGTGCGCGGCGCCGCCGGATCGCCGAGCGCCGAAGATTTCATGTTTGCTGCCATGGTGTCCTGCCGGGAATATCCGGGCGACATTTTAAAGCCTGAAACCGTGCACGACGGGCCGGCGTACATGCGCACGCAGAAAGTGCCGCGCGCCCGCTTCCGGGAACGGAAACGGGCAGCGGCGGGTAATGAATTTGAAAGATTTCGAAGGCGGGGCCTCGCGAGCAGGCGGGACACCGAAAGAAGGGGATGAAGCGAGTGTTGCGTGGCGGGCGCGGGTCGAATGGCGCCGGAGCGATGCCGTGCGGTGCGGCGTCAGCCCTGATCGTCCCCGGGCCACCAGGTCTTGGCCTCGCGGTCGACGAGCAGCGTGTCGAGATCCTTGCCTTCGAGCCATTTGGGCCGCGGGCCGCGACCCGACCATGAACGGCCGGTCGTCGGATCGTAATACTTCGCAGGCGCCTTGCGTTTTCGCTGGACGATGTAGCCGAGGGCGCTCAGCACTTCCTGCTGCGAGATGCCCAACAGCTCGACCTGCTCCCTGAATGCCGCGAGTGCGGCTTGCTTCTCCTTCTGCTTGGCTTCCGACAACTTGATGTTCAGGTCCCGAAGTTGTGCTTCGAGGTCCTGCAGAGCCTGGGTCATGTATTCATCCTCTTTGGGTATGTTTTTGTTCAAAAAACCTCCGATGGCAGAACCTATCACGAAGTTCCGCCAATCGGTGTTGCGATGTGTGAATCGTTTGCCTGGACCTGCGAGGCTTTAGCAGTGTGCCGCAGGCAACGCAATCGTCGAAAGCCGGATGGCATCGACACGCAACACGTAGCGCGCCGCACCCGAACGCGTGGCGAACCGTCGATGGCGACCGCCTCGCCATCGAGCGCCGCATCGTGGTCAGGCGCGGCATGGCGCGAATGATAGCAGCGCGCATCCATCGTGTTCGAGGACTTTTGTGATCCGGCGCACCTCCGGCGCCGCGGAGCCCGCGAGCATCGACGCCGGCGCGACGATTTACGCGCTGCAACGGCACCCGTCCCACGCGATCCGAGCGAACAGCGCGTGCAGCTTTGCGCCCCGTGCGGCGTTCAGCGCGCATGCATGGGCGACGCGTCCGGCCAGGTGTGCGCGGAAATCCGGGTGCGCGGCGCGATTCTGCGACGCCGGTCCGTGGCGGATGCAATTGGTCAGGATGGCCTTCAGGACATCGAACTCGTCGCGCGCCAGGTTCGGATGGCGATTGACGACCACGCCGGCCAGTTGCTGCCGCACGCCGCGCCGCATCACGCGCGTCTTGCGCAACTGCAGCGCGAAACCTTCGTCGAGCGCGATCGCGGCGACTCTCGCCTGCAGCCGCCCGGCCTCGCGCGCCAGCGTGGCGCCGCCCGAGAACGCGAGATCGTCCGCGTAGCGCGTATAGCTCGCGTCGAGCGAACGCGCGAGCGCGGCGAGCCGCATGTCGAGCCGGAACGCGCACAGGTTCGCCAGCGCCGGCGAGGTCGGCGCGCCCTGCGGCAAGTGGCGGTTGCGGTAGCGCTGGCGGCTTGCCCAGTCGAACCGGTCGCGCAGGTCGGGGGCGAGCAGCCGTGCCGACGGCACGCGGTTGGTGCACAGCGCGGTCAGCGTTCGCGCGACTTCCGCCGGATAGCCGAGCGTCGTGAACAACGCATGAACCCGCGCCGCGCGCACCGACACGAAGAAATCCGCGAGATCGAAGCGGACGACGACGTCGCGATCCGCATGCGGCGCGGCGAACGACACGATCCCGCGTCCCCGGCGAAAGCCGTGTGCCGCGTCGTGCGGCGCGATGCGATCGAGCAGGCCGTGCAGGATGCGGCGCTGCGCTTCGCGCAGCCGGCCCTTCGGGATCTCGATCAGGCGGCAGCCGCCGCGGCGCTTGTCGTAGCCCGCGTACGTGTAGTGATGCAGCGGCGAGCCGCTGCCGCGCGCGTCGACGCGCCAGCGGTCGGCCAGCCAGTCGAGCTCGGGCGCGCTCACGCCGAGCCAGCTTGCAAGGTCGCCGCACGTCAGCCATTGCGGTACGTCGACGCCCGCGAGCCGCGGCGGCAGCGGCCGCTGCACCGGCGGCCGGGGAATGATGCGCACCACGACCGGCCGATGATGGCCGTACCACGCGATCATGAACGCCGACGTATCGGCCAGCGCGCTTGCGAGCAGATCGGTATCGACGTCGGTCCAGTGCGTGCCGAAGTGCGTGATCGCGTGATCCACGAGCGCGTGCACCCACGACGGCGCGGCGCCGAGTACGGTTGCGATGCGCTCGAGCATGCCGCCGCGTTCGGGCGGGCCGGCCAGCATCGCATCGGCAATCAGGCGGGCTGTATCGAACCGGGATACGTGCATGGCGAAGAATGGGCGGGACGATGAGTCAACGTGACAGGTGCTGCGAGAGCAGTCGTTGCGCAACGCGCAACCTGCGCTCTTGCGACGCATCGGGGTGTCGGTTTCATCCACGGGGTAGCCCCGTAGTCTCGGAACATCGGCTGCCTGTTCCGGGGGTGTGCTTGACCCACCGCCCCGCGACGCGACTTTAATGGCCGGGCGCGCGGGGTGTCAAATGACGGGTCGCGCGACGCTCATGCCCGTCGCGCAAAAAGCGCGCTGAACGCGATCGGCGACACGCCGACGCCGGCCATGTTGTTCAGCATCGTCGCCCAGGTCGCGTTGGCGACGCTGACCGGAAACGATCGCACGCGGTTCGCGAGCAGCCAGTAGGTGCGCGTCATGCCGTCGCTCATCGCGACTTCGCAGCTGCTGCCGATCGTCCAGTAGCCGACGCTCGGCAGCGTGACCAGCTCAAGGCGGCCGGCCCGGAATGCGGCGGGAGCCGTCGCATACTTGCTGTCGAGCGGCATCGCCGAACGCGGTACGCAGTCCTGCGCATCCGGTCGCGGAAAAGCCGGGCTCGTGCCGAGCCACAGCGCGTAGAACGTATCGGCATCGATATGGACGACGTAACGGTCCGCTTCGCCGGGCGACGCGGCCAGAAAGCAGTCGGTCTGACCGGGAACGGGCTCGCGCCAGGTCGACCAGTTCGCGCGCCTGCGCGCGCGGCCGGATGGAAGGCGGTCGCCCGGCGTCGCGCAGGTCGCGCGCACGATCGAGTCCGATACGAAGACGTGTCGGCATGAGCGCGCTCTTGCTCTCGTGATTTGTTCGTATCCGTCAGGGCATCGGCGAAGCGGACGCGCCGCCCCACGGCCCCGACGTTTCCCGGCAATCGAGAATGTTGCGCAGTGTTGCGTCTCGCGATGCACTCAAGATGACCGCTGCCGCGCGTTGCGGCATCGCGGCGCGCGCCGTCCTTACGGCAGCGGCGGCGCGTCGCGCAACACGGCTTGCAGCCCGGCCGCGAACGGCGTCGCGTGATCGATCCCGAGTGCGCGCACGCCCGCCGCATCCAGATGGCAGTCGTACGGACGCGGCGTCGCATCGGCCGGCGTGTCGATCCGCGCGAGCGCCGCGTCGACGCCGAGCGCGGCCGCGATCCGCTGCGCGATGTCGTACTTCGTCATCGGTTCCTCGCCCGACCAATGCCGAATGCCGGTGACGGGCGAGCCCGCGAGATGGCGCAGCGTCAGGTCGCGGATGACCGCCGCGACGTCGGGCGTCCAGGTCGGATAGCGGATCGCCCATGCGTCCATGCCGACCGCATCCGCGCCCGGTCGCGCGGACGCGACGATCGCCGGCACGAGGCTCGTGACGGCCGACTCGCGCCAGTCGACGATCGGGCCATAGAGCAACGGCAGGCGCAGCACGCACGCAAGCGGCGATGCGGCGAGCAACGCGGCCTCGCCTTCCAGCTTGGTCCGGCCGTAGATGTTCAGCGGGTTCGGCACGGCATCTTCGCGGTACGGCGCGGCCGTGCCGTCGAACACGTAGTCGGTGGAAATGCCGAGCGTCCACGCGCCATAGCGCGCGGCGAGTGCGCCGATACGGGCCGGTGCGTCGACGTTGATCGCACGCGCGGCCGCGGGATCGCGTTCGCAGACGTCCGGGCGGCGTTCGGCGGCGCAGATGATCACGGCAGCCGGCCGGCGGGTGTCGAACAGGTGTTCGAGCGCCGGCTGGTCGAGAACGTCGAGCCGGGCGACGTTTTCCGGCGGCAGCGCGAGGCGCCGTGCGCCCGCGGTGTCCGGGTTCCGGATGGTGGCGAGCAGCGTCAGCGACGATTCGTGGGACAGCGATGCGGCGACCGCACGGCCGAGCAGGCCGGACGCGCCGATGAGGAGAATGGTCGGGGGCGACACGATAGCCAACCGTGAAAGGGGGTGAGGGCCCCCAATCTATACGAGAACCGGCAACCGATGTCGATTTCGGTCGCACGTCGACGACGTGCGACCAGTGGAAATGGAACAAGGCCCGGTGCGCGATTGCGCGCACCGGGCCCGTCGTGCAGCGCGACGTCTCGCGCTCGCGGGTTACTTCCGGTCGAACGAATACCGGCCCGGCCCCGTGACCGCGAGCAACAGCAGCCCGCCGATGATGCTGATGTTCTTGTAGAAGTTGATCATCGCGAGGTACTGGTCCATGCCCTGCAGCGCCCAGTAGCGATGCCCGATCAACGCGGTCGCAAGCGTATAGACCGCGAACACCAGTGCGAGCGGACGCGTATAGAACCCGACCGCGATCAGCGCGCCGCCGACCAGCTCGACCGCCACCGCGATCACGGCAGACAGCTCGGGCGACGGCGCCCCCGTCGACGCCATGTACGCGACCGTGCCCGAGAAGCCGTTCAGCTTCTGCCAGCCGAACAGCACGAACAGGATCATCATCAGCACGCGAGCGGCCAGCAGCAGCTCGTCCTTCTTCGACTCCAGCGAAATGTAACGCATAGCGATCACCTTGAATTGACGGTTTGACGCATTCGGTGCCGACGTCCGCCGGACGGCGAACCACGGATCGACAACGAACCCTCCTCGCACGATCGAACCGCGGGCCGGTCGGCCCGCCGCCGAAGAATCCGTCCGGTCGCGCCGTCGTGGCACGCTGCGGAGCGGTTCTGGCGAAGCACGGGTGCCAGTCTACTGTCTCACGGTAAATCATCAATCCGTCAAAACAAGATTGGCTGTCTCCATCCAGTGGACAATTGTCACGTAACAAACGCGCCATGCGTGGCCGGCACGCCGGTCGGCGCACCGCCCGGCCGGATCACATCACGTCGATCGGAAGCGTCTTGTCGAGATTGTCGTGCCACGCGCGAATGGTCTTCGGCACGGTCTTTTTCCACGCCGGCACGGTCGTGTAGTAGCGCATCCGCACCTGGTCGTGCGCATCGAATACGAGCAGCCCGATCCACAGCTCGGTGCCCCGGTGCATCACGATCGCGGCGTTCGTCGTCGCGATGCCGCGCACCCAGTAAGACCTCGCGCTGGCGTTCAGGCCGTCGAGATCCTTCTCGTCCGCGCTGTAGTTGATCATGTCGACGAGCGTCTGATAGTCGGCGCCGAGCAGCTTGTGTGCGATCGCGTTCTGCCGCGCATCGTCGAGCACCTTCAGGGTCACGAGATCAGCCGGCGGGCTTGCCTGAGCCTTCGACGCCGTCACGTAGTCGCCCGAATACACGACGCCCGCACCGGCGCCGCAATCGCCATCGCTGCCCTGCTGCGCGACCTGCATGCGCCCACCCTTGCGGCTGAAATCGAGCCGGCACTGGTCCTGACGAAACGTGCCGCGGTCGCCGTGCAGTTCGATATCGCCGCTGAGTCCGCCAGTATTCGCGCCGTTGTTGCCGCTCAGTTCGAAGTGAAGACGCGGTGCCGTGCCGGTGAACGTCAGCACGCCGCCGAACGACGGGTTGTCGCTGTCGCGATACCACGTCTGCTGCCATCGGTCGGCTGCAAGCGGCGTGCCGTTCAGGCTCGCGAGCCGCTCGCGATAGCGATCGCCGACGCACGCGGCGTCGCCGCCGCACTGGTCGCGCTGCTTGAGCCATTTCCGTTGCGCGGCTTTCAACGCAACCGCATCGCCGCCTTTGGCCAGCGCCTTCTTCCATGCCGCCGACAACTGGCCGTCGAGCGACGACAGGCCGGCGTCCGCGCAGATCGCCTTCTCGGTCGGCGAAGCGGCTTTCGCGCAGTCGAAGCCGGCGGCATGCGCGGCCGGCGGCGCAATCGTCAGGACTGCAAATATCACGGCGGATGGCAAGGTCGCGTTCCGCACCTGCCGGCCGCGAAGCGCGGCTTGCCCTCGCTCGCCGGCGCGAGCATTCGATCGGTTCTGGATTGTCATGGCCTGGATCGTCGCTGGGTCGCGGACCTGTAAAAACGTCGTGTCCGCAACGTTCGAGGTAAAAGTACCCGACGCGGCATGCGCGGCATGTCACGCCCGCCGAAGCGTAACCCGAACCGGCCGCGCCATCCACACCGATCACGCACACGACGACGGCGACGCTCGCGAAGGCCGGCAGCGCCGTGTCTTGCGAGCGTTTCGCGAGGGCGCCCCACTTGCCTGGTCGTCAGCTTCCCTCCGCAGCCGTCGAGCCGGCCATTCATGACCTTGACCTGACGTGCATTCATCGCGACGCCGGCACATCGCGACCAGAAGCGCACCTTGACCCAAACCGCATCGAGCGTCGTGTGCGCATGATCGACGGATCGCCGCTCACGATGCGAAGATGACCCGACCGATTCCCCGCGTCGCTCGACAATCTCCGCAGATCCTGCGGAGATTACGCCCCTGTTCGCCGCACGCCTGTTCCGCGACCGTCGCCGGCCCGCACCGCCCCTGTGGCCGGCTATCCGCGCATGCCCAGCCGTTCCGCCAGAAACCCGATGAACGTGCGCAGCGTGACGAACCCTTCCCGATGCTGCGGGAACACCGCGTTCAGCGTGATCGGCGACGGCGCGTACGCGTCGAGCACCGGCACGAGCGCACCGCTGTCGAGCGCCGCGCCGACGATGAAATGCGGCAGCAGTGCGATGCCGAGCCCGGCGATCGCCGCGTCGCGCACGACTTCGCCGTTGTTCGCGACGAGCGGCCCCTGCACGTCGAACGTGCGCGCCACGCCGTCGATCCGGAATTCCCAGCCGACGCGCCGCTCGCGGCCGTACATCAGGCACGTATGCCCGGCGAGATCGGCCGGCGTCCCGGGCGTGCCCTGCCGCTTCAGGTAAGCGGGGCTCGCGCACGCGATCATCTTCCATGCACCCAGCGCTCGCGCGATCAGCGTGGAATCCTCGAGCGCGCCGATCCGCAGCACGAGGTCGAAACCCTCGCCGATCAGGTCGACGCGCCGGTCGGTCAGGTCGAGGTTCAACCGCACGGCCGGATGCGCGGACAGGAATTCGGCGATCAGCGGCGACACGTGCGTGATCCCGAACGACAGCGGTGCGCTGATCTTCAGCGAGCCGTGCAGCTCGGTGCTGCGCACCGACATCGCCTGCTCGGCGTCGGCAACCTCCGCGAGGATCCGCTGCGCACGCGCATAGAACTCCTGCCCCGATTCCGTAACCGCGAGATTGCGCGTGTTGCGATGCAGGAGACGCACGCCGAGCGACGCCTCCAGCGCCATCGTGCGCCGGCTCACGAACTGCTTGGACAGCATCAGTTGATCGGCCGCCGCCGTGAAGCTGCCCGCGTCGACGGTCGCGACGAAGATCCTCAGATCGTTGAGTTCCATATTGTCCACTCCGAAGTGACAGTCATTATCTATACAGCCATTTATTTGTCAAATCGATTGACCTAAGATTCACCTCAACGAACGGCCGGGCCCACTTCCGAGGTCCGGCGGACATCCAGGAAAAAATCATGATCGAGACTCGTGCAGCAAACCAACGTGGCCGTGCCGAGCATGGCTGGCTCAGCTCCCGTCACACGTTTTCTTTCGCGAATTACTACGATCCGAAGCAAGTCGGCTTCTCCGACCTGCTGGTGATCAACGACGACCGCGTCGCGCCGGGCCGCGGCTTCGGCACGCACCCGCACCGCGACATGGAAATCCTGTCGTACGTGCTCGACGGCGCGCTGGAACACAAGGATTCGATGGGCACCGGGTCGGTGATCGTGCCGGGCGACGTCCAGTTGATGAGCGCGGGGACCGGCGTGCGTCACAGCGAGTTCAATCACTCGCACGAGACGCCCGTCCACTTCCTGCAGATCTGGGTCGGGCCGTCCGAGAAGGGTGCCGAGCCGCGCTATCAGCAGACGAATGTCGCGGCGGCCGACAAGCGCGGCAAGCTCACGCCGATCGTATCGCCCGACGGTAACGGCGGTTCGCTGACGATCCGCCAGGACACGCGGATCTACGCGGGCCTGTTCGACGGCGACGAGCGCGCCACGCTCGAACTGGCAGCGGACCGCTTCGCCTATGTGCACGTTGCACGCGGCAGCGTGACGGTCAACGGCGTGACGCTCGGCGAAGGCGACGGCGCGCGCATCCGCGGCGAACAGGCGCTGACGTTCGCCGACGGCAAGGATGCCGAGGTGCTGGTATTCGACCTGCGCCCGGTCGAAGTGACGGCCGAGTGGGCATGACGCCCGTTCGGAAAACCAGGCCCCGCTGACTGCGGGGCCTTCTTAATCGGAGATTCGCAACATGGCCAAGGTACTCGTTCTTTACTACTCGTCCTACGGGCACGTCGAAACGATGGCGCAGCACGTCGCGGAAGGCGCGAAATCGGTGCCCGGCGTCGAGGTCACGCTCAAGCGCGTGCCGGAAACCATCCCCGCCGACCAGGCGCAGGCCATCGGCGTCAAGGTCGACCAGGCCGCGCCCGTCGCGACGGTGGACGAGCTCGCGAACTACGACGCGATCATCTTCGGCACGCCGACCCGCTTCGGCAACATGGCCGGCCAGATGCGCACGTTCCTCGACCAGACCGGCGGCCTGTGGATGAAGGGCGCGCTCGTCGGCAAGATCGGCAGCGTGTTCGCGTCGACCGGCACGCAGCACGGCGGCCAGGAAACGACCATCACGTCGTTCCACACGACGCTGCTGCACCACGGGATGGTGATCGTCGGCGTGCCGTACGCATGCAGCGGGCTCGTCAACATGAACGAGATCACGGGCGGCACGCCGTACGGCGCGACCACGCTCGCGGGCGCGGATGGCAGCCGTCAGCCGAGCGCGAACGAGCTCGACATCGCGCGCTACCAGGGCAAGCACGTCGCGGAACTGGCCGCCAAGCTCGCGTCGTAACGCGGGTTGACGGGTTGCCGTGCGTCCCGGGAAGCCCGGGACCGCGGCGCGTGCCGCCTGCGCGGGACGCACGCGAACGAACGGCGCCGGTCGACCCGGCGCCGTTTTTCGTTGCGCGAACGCCGGCCGTTACTGGCCCGATGCCGGCGCGGCCGGAGCAGGTGCCGGTGCCGCCTTCGTCGCGGGCGCCTTTTCCACCGCGTTCTGCGGATAGTTGCTCTGGTCGTTGGTCAGCCGGTAGCCGCTGCCCGTGCCGATCGCCTTCAGGTCCTTCGCGTGGCGCGCGCGTGCCGCCTTGCGGGCGGCCTTCTTCTGCGCCTTGTCGAGCTGCTTCTGCGTCGGTGCGGACGCCGGATCCTGCGCGTATGCCGCCGGCGCGGCGGTCAACAGCAGACCGAACGACGCCGTTACTGCCACTGCCACCGAAACCACGCGAGACTTCGTCATGGCCGGATCTCCTTGTCGATTGTTGGTTGTGGGTCGAACACCGGTACGCACGCGACGGACGTCGGCGTGCGACGACGGCGCCGATGCAACGTTAGCCGATCGCTGTGCAAATGTCCGTGCCGGTTCCTGAATTCTCCCGATAACGGCAACGATACGTGCGCAGCGGGCGCCCGGCCAGCCGGCGCGGCGCACGCGGCCATCAGGGAAACCGATAGCATCGCGCGCCGCCGACGCTCGGCACCGCTCAGATCCAGCGCGACAGCACCGGCAGCAGGATCGGCACGATGAATGCGGTCAGCACGCCGTTCAGCCCCATGCCGAGCCCGGCGAACGCGCCGGCCTCCTCGCTGACCTGGAACGCGCGCGCGGTGCCGATCCCGTGCGATGCGACGCCGAGCGCGAAACCGCGCACGGCCGGCTCCTCGATGCGCAGCGCGTTCAGGATCCCGCGTGCGCACACGGCGCCGAAGATTCCCGTCGAGATCACCAGCACGGCGGTCAGCGACGGAATCCCGCCGATCTCCTGCGCGACGGCCATCGCGATCGGCGTGGTCGCGGATTTCGGCGCGAGCGACGCGATCGTCTGGTGCGACGCGCCGAACAGCGCAGCGATGCCGACCGCCGATACGATCGCGGTCAGCGAACCCGCCAGCAGCCCGACGAGCAGCGGCACCGCGGTACGCCGCAGCTTCGACCACTGGCGATACAGCGGCAGCGCGAGCGCGACGGTTGCCGGGCCGAGCAGGAAGTGAACGAACTGCGCCCCCTCGAAATACGTCGGATACGGCGTGTGCGTGATCGTCAGCAGCACGACGATCAGCGCGACCGCGATCAGCACCGGGTTCGCGAGCGGGTTGAAGCGCGCGCGTGCATAGACGGCCTGTGCGATCAGGTACGCGATCAGCGTGATCGTCAGGCCGAGCAGCGGGGTCGCGGCGAGATAGACCCAGATCGCGCCGAGTTTCGGGAAAGCCGTCATTGCGTGCCCTCCGCCGTGCCATCCGCGCGCCGCTGGCGGCGCAGCAACGCGCGCGTGACGAGCGCGGTCACGGCGATCGCGAGCGACGTGCTCACCGCGAGCGCGACGACAACCGCAACCGCATCGCCGCGCACGCGGTCGGCCGACACCATGATGCCGACGCCGGCCGGCACGAACAGCAGCGACAGATGGCGCAGCAGCTCGAGCGCGGTCGGTTCGATCGCGTCGGCCACCTGCGGGCGCAGCATCACGAAGCCGAACAGCAGCAGCATGCCGATCACGGGGCCCGGCACCGGCAGGCCGAACAGATAGGACACCCCTTCCCCGAGACACTGGAAGGTCAGCAAGACCGCGAACGCCTGCAGCATGAACCGCTTCTCCCGAACGTGGCCGCGCTACCGTGCAGCCGGCGGCCGATGGGCCGGCGGCATGCGACGCCGGCGTGGACGATACGCGCGATCGTACCAACAATGGCGGCAGCCGGTCGCGAACGTGCCATCGCACGATCGCGATTCGAGCGGCCGAGCCGGGCGGGCGGTGTCGCGTTTCGTCACGCCTGTCGTTCGCATGCAAAACGGCGGGCACAAGCCCGCCGCTTCGTCGTTCGCCTTCGAGCGCGTTCGAATGCGACCCGCAGACTTACTTCAGCCGCGTCGCGATTTCGTTCGCCATCGCCTTCATCGCGGCCTTCGTCGGCGCGTCCTCGGCCAGCGCGTTCAACAGACCGAAATCATGAATCGTGCCGTCATAACGCGTGGTCGTTGCATCGACGCCTGCCGCGTCGAGCTTGCGGCCGTACGCTTCGCCTTCGTCGCGCAACACGTCGAACTGCGCGACCTGGATCAGCGCGGGCGGCAATCCCTTCAACTGCGCGGTGGTAGCACGCAGCGGCGACGCGTAGATCTCGTTGCGTTGCGCTTCGTTCTTCGTATAGGCGTCCCAGAACCACTTCATCATCGGCCGTGTCAGGAAGTGCCCCTGCTGAAATGCGTTGTACGAGCCCGTGTTGAAGTTGTGGTCCGTGACCGGCCACAAGAGGCCCTGGAAGCGAATCGCGGGGCCGCCCTTGTCCTTCGCCATCAGCGCCACGACCGCCGCCATGTTCCCGCCGACGCTGTTGCCGACCACCGCGAGGCGGCTGCCGTCGACACCGATTTCCGCACCATGCGCGGCGACCCACTTCGTCGCCGCATAGGCCTGGTTGATCGCGACCGGGTAATGCGCTTCCGGCGACGGCGTGTAGTTCACGAACACCGCGACGGCACCCGACTGCACGACGAGATCGCGCACGAGACGTTCATGCGTCGGGAAGTCGCCGAGAATCCAGCCGCCTCCGTGGAAGAACATGAACACCGGCAACGTTCCCGTCGCGCCCTGCGGGCGGACGATCGTGACCGGCACCGACAAGCCGTCCTGTTCGATCGTGCGGTTCGACACCTCGATACCGGACAAATCGACCTTCGCACCGTTCTGCGCGTCGACCAGCACCTGGCGCGCCTTCGCGGGGCTCAGCGTTTCGAGGCCGGGACCCTTCTGACCGTTCAGCGCGGCGAGGAACCCGCTCGTCGCCGCATCGGGCCGAACGGCTTCGGCACCGGCGGCAAATGCGGCGGACGCGGTGGACAACGCGGCTGCAACGGCGGCAGCGACCAACAGCGGCTTGACGATCTTCATGATGCAACTCCTTGGCTTGAACGTTGAATGGCGATGAATGGCTGCGGTGCGTGCGATCAGACGAGCGTCAGCGTGACGTCGATGTTGCCGCGCGTCGCGTTCGAGTACGGGCAGACGATGTGCGCGCGGTCGATCAGCGTTTGCGCGATATCGCGGTCGAGGCCCGGCAGCGAAATCTTCAGTTCGACTTCGATGCCGAAGCCGTTCGGGATCGCGCCGATGCCGACGCTGCCTTCGATCGCGGCGTCCGCAGGGATCGCGATCTTGTCGCGGGCCGCGACGAACTTCATCGCGCCGATGAAGCACGCGCTGTAGCCGGCCGCGAACAGTTGCTCGGGGTTCGCGCCGGCACCGCCCGCGCCGCCGAGTTCGCGCGGCGTGGTCAGCTTCAGTTCGAGACCGCTTTCGGGCACCGTGGCACGGCCGTCACGGCCACCCGTGGCTTTTGCATGAGCGCGGTACAGCACTTTTTCGATCGACATGACAGACTCCTTTTCAACGATGAGTGAGTGAAACAGCTTTCCAATCGGGGATCGCGCACTGACGGATTTGCCGTGGCCGTCACGCTTGTTTATCTACTCATAGATAGATAAACATCCCCAAAAAAACGCGGTGGTCAAATCCATCCGCTCCAGTCATCTATCTACTCTCAGATAGAGGGTGAATCCCAACAAAAGGCGGCGAACCGCCTGACCGCCTGCCGCGCCCCTCAGGAGCGGGTTTTCCAGACGGCCTCGACATCCTCGAGACGCGCCCGCGTGTGAAACAGCCGACTCGCCAGCACGCTGCCCTGGAACGCCGCGTACAACGTGCGCGCGGCCGTTTCGGGCTTGCCGCTGAACTGCAGCGTGCCTTCCTTCGCGCCCTGCGCCAGCAATTCGGCGAGCCAGTTCTCGTTGGCCTTGAAGAACCCCTGCACGGCCTGCCGCACGTTCTCCGGCAACGATTCGATATCGGCCGCCAGCATTCCGCACAGGCAGATCTGGTTGCCGTCGCCGAGCGTTCGGCCGAACAGCTTCGTGTACAGGCTCAGCTTCACGTCCGCCGGCAACGCCGGATCGATCGCCCGCATGGCCGCGAGGACGTCGTCGCTGTAAGCCGCTACGGCTTCCAGCACGAGGTCGTCCTTCGACGGGAAGTAGTAGTGGATGCTCGACGTCTTCACGCCCACCAGGTCGGACAGGTCTCGATAGCTGAAGCCGTTGTAACCGCGCAGCATCATCAGCGTGATCGCGTGGTGGAGAATCTGTTCGCGGACGGTCGGTTTCATTTCCATGGATCGAACTTTATCTACTAGTAGGTAGATAGTCAAGATATTTTTATGGCGCGCGATGACAGCTCGGGCAACCCCAGGTGTCGCCACCGCTTACAACCGGCCTGCAGCCCAAACGGATCAATGCGACACTCGCAGCCGGGCGACGCGACCGCAACGCGATCGCCATCCGAGCATCTGATCGGATCGCACAAGGAGAAAGATCAATGTTTTCGTGGTTTGAACGGCGTTTGCCGACATTCCCGCTCGAGGATCCCGTCACGCCGCCGAAGGGATTCTTCACGTTCGTCTGGGCGTGCACGAAGGGCGCGCGCAGCTGGATCCTGCTGATCGCGCTGACATCGGCCGCGCTCGCCGCGTATGAGGCCGCGCTGTTCGCGATGATGGGGCGCGTGGTCGACTGGCTGTCGTCGGCGACGCCGGCCGACTTCGGCGGCCGCCATTTCGGCACGCTTGCCGGCTTCGCGGCGATCCTCGCGGGCAGCGCGCTGCTGATCGGGCTGCATACGATGGTCAAGCACCAGGTGCTCGCGATCAACTTCCCGATGCGGCTGCGCTGGCTGTTTCACCGGCTGATGCTCGACCAGAGCCTGTCGTTCTACGCGAACGAGTTCGCGGGCCGCGTGACGACCAAGATCATGCAGACCGCGCTCGCGGTGCGCGACGCGCTGTTCATGTCGGTCGACGTCGTGATCGGCGTCGCCGCGTACCTGATCGGCATTCTCGCGCTGGCGGCCAGCTTCGATTGGCGGCTGATGATTCCGCTCGTGCTGTGGGCGCTCGGCTACGGGGCCGCCTGTGCGTTCTTCGTGCCGCGCCTGGGGCGCGTCGGCAGCCAGCAGGCGGACGCCCGCGCGCTGATGACGGGCCGCATCACCGACGCCTATTCGAACATCACGACCGTGAAGTTGTTCTCGCACACGCGCCGGGAAGCCGATCACGCACGGCGCGCGATGGAGGCGTTCAAGGCGACCGGCGATGCGCAGATGCGGCTCGTCAGCGCGTTCGAGATCGTCAACCACCTGCTGTCGACGCTGCTGCTGGTCGGCTCGACCGGCCTCGCGCTCTACCTGTGGATGCACGGCGAGGCGAGCGCGGGCGTGGTCGCAGCCGTGATCGCGATGGCGTTGCGCCTGTCGAGTTATTCGCACTGGATCATGTGGGAGATGACCGAGCTGTTCGAGAACGTCGGCACGATCCAGGACGGCATCAACACGCTGACGAAGGTGCGCAGCGTGACTGACGCGCCCGACGCGAACGCGCTCGCCGTGCAACGCGGCGGCATCGTGTTCGACAACGTGCGTTTCGCGCACGAGGACAACGACACGCCGGTGTTCGACGGGCTGAACCTGACGATCCGGCCGGGCGAGCGGATCGGCCTGATCGGCCGCTCGGGCGCCGGCAAGTCGACGCTCGTGAACCTGCTGCTGCGCTTCTACGACGTCGACGGCGGCGCGGTCCGGATCGACGGGCAGGACATCGCGCACGTGACGCAGGACAGCCTGCGCGCCGCGATCGGGATGGTCACGCAGGATACGTCGCTGCTGCACCGGACAATGCGCGAAAACATCCTGTACGGCCGCCCCGACGCGACCGAGCGCGAGATGCACGATGCGGCCGTGCGCGCGGAAGCGTCCGACTTCATCGACCGGCTGCGCGACCGGCACGGGCGCAGCGGCTACGACGTCGAGGTCGGCGAGCGCGGCGTGAAGCTGTCGGGCGGCCAGCGGCAGCGCGTCGCGATCGCGCGCGTGATGCTCAAGGACGCGCCGATCCTCGTGCTCGACGAGGCGACCAGTGCGCTCGACTCCGAGGTCGAAGTGGCGATCCAGCGCAGCCTCGACAGCCTGATGAGCGGCAAGACGGTGATCGCGATCGCGCACCGACTGTCGACGATCGCGGCGATGGACCGGCTGATCGTGCTCGACGAAGGGCGCATCGTCGAGGAAGGCACGCACGCCGAATTACTGCAGGCAGGTGGCATCTATGCGGCGCTGTGGGCGCACCAGAGCGGCGGGTTCCTCGGCGAGACGGCGGATGCCGAGGGCGCGGCGCAGTAACGGACGCCAAGGTTTCTGGCATTCGCTCGCGCGGATGCCCGACGCTGCTTCTCGTCACGCTGGTTGCTTGCGCAACGATACGGCAGTCGCCTCATAACGATTCGCCCGACTGGAAACCGGCACGCTGGAGGAACTGGAAATTCCTATAGTTATCCCATCCTTTCCAGCGACGGATGAAATTGTTCTACATCACGAATCGGACGGAAAAGCTCCGTTGCGCCCGGAATCGTGAAAATTGCACGACCGAATCGATTCGGAATGCTCGTAGACCTCACCAAGCATCGAACGGCCGGCCTTCGACACCGCGCCAAGCGACTTCGTCGGTCTTCGACACGATGACGCGCGCCGATTCGATCGCGACGCGGCGAATCTCGGCCGAGTCGGCCCGCATGCCCCGCGCGCGATGCACGGCGCGACATTCGACGATTTCATCGCCGGCAACGCCACCATCGCGCCCTCGAATCCGCACCGGCAGGCGATCGGCTGCGCGCGGCGCGCCGAACTCGAGGGCTCAACATTCGACGAGCGCTTTCACGACGGTCTGCCCCGCCTCCAGCAGACGTGGAAACGCGTCCGGCACGTCCTCGAGCCGCATCCGGTGCGTGTTCAGCGCGCGGTCGGGAATGCGCCCGGCGCGCATGGCGTCGAGCACCGTCGCGAAATCCTCGGCCGTGGCATTGCGGCTCGCGAGCAACGTGGTTTCCCGCTTGTGGAATTCGGGATCCGAAAACGCGACGTGCCCGCGCACGATCGAGATCAACGTGTATTTGCCGCCGTGCGCGACGAATTCGAAACCGCGATTCATTGCATCGAGGTTGCCCGTCGCGTCGAACACCGCATCGAAATACTCGCCGTTCGTCAACGACGCGAGGCGCGCCGCGTCGTCCGCCCCCGCCTCCACCGCCGCATCGACAGCGAGATGCTGCCGGCAAAACGCCAGACGGTCGGCCCGCGTGTCGAGGCATGTGACGTCGGCGCCGCGCAGCTTCGCGAAGATCATCGTGGCCATGCCGATCGGCCCGGCGCCGACGACCAGCGCCCGCTGCCCGGCACGGACGTCCGCGCGCCGCGCCGCGTGCGCGCCGATCGCGAGGAATTCCAGCATCGCCGCCTGGTCGAGCGAAATGCCGTCGGCCTTGTACACGAACCGCGCAGGCACGCTGAGGTATTCGGCCAGCGCGCCGTCGCGATGCACGCCGAGCACCTTGATGTTCACGCAGCAGTTCGTGTTGCCGTGGCGGCATGCCACGCAGTGTCCGCACGACAGATACGGCATCACGTACACCGCGTCTCCGGCGCCGAGCCCCGACCCGGGCTCCGCCTCGACCACGACGGCGGACAGTTCATGACCCATCACGCGCGGATAGTCGAGATATGGCTGGTTGCCGGTGAAGATGTGCAGGTCGGTGCCGCAGATGCCGACGCGTTGGACGCGCAACAATACTTCGCCGCTGCCGCGCACGGGCACGTCGCGCTGCTGCACGCGCAGCACGCCGGGGGATTCGCAAATCACGCTGAGCATGTCGGATTCCTTTCGATCGGGTCATTCGTCGTTGCGCGCGGCGTCGATCCGGTAGAAGCGGCGTGCGTTGCCGCCGAAGACGTCGGCAAGCGCCGCGGAGCCGAGGAACTGCGTGCAGTCGTCCTCGCACGCGGCGAGCCATTCGACGTAGCCGCCGCAGGCCGACGCAACACGCAGCACGGGCCAGTCGCTACCCCACATCAATCGCGTCGGGCCGAACAGCTCGGCCAGTGCACGAACATAAGGCCGCGTGCGCATGCGCACGGTGTCCGCGCCGGCCGACAGCCCGGCCTCGGTCCACAAGCCGGACAGCTTGCAGTGAAGGTTCGGCAGGCTCGCGAGCCGGCGCATCGCCGCTAGCCACGGCTGCAGCTCGCCGCGCTCGATGAACGGCTTCGCGCCGTGATCGATCACGATCGGCAGATCCGGATGGCGTCGCGCGAACGCATACAGCGGATCGAGATGGCGCGGCATCACCAGCGCATCGAAACGCAGCGCATGCTCGAGCATCGCGGCGACCGCGCGATCCAGCAGCGGATCGTCGATCCACGCGTCGTCGGACAGATCCTGCAGCATCGGCCGCAACCCGCGCGCCTTCGGCGCGGACGCAAACGCCGCGATTCGTGCCGGCGCATCGTCGGCCTTCAAGTCGACCCAGCCGACCACGGCGCAGGCTGTCGGTGTTGCGTCCGCGAGATCGAGCAGGAAGCGCGTATCGGCTTCGCTCGGCAGCGATTGCACGAGTATGGTGCCGTCGATGCGTGCCGCGTCGAGCAGCGGCGTCAGATCGGCGGGGCCGAAGTCACGGTGAATCGCATCGAGTTCGGCCGGCGGCCAGCAGCCGGCTCGCGCGCCGATCCGCCAGTAATGCTGATGAGCGTCGATGCGTGCCGTCATGCGTGCGCTCCGGGAACGGGCGCATGCGCCGCGATCAGACCTTCATCGCGCAGCCCATCCCACAGCTCGGCCGGCACCGGACGCCCGAACCATTCGATGTTCTGTTTCAGCTGGGCCACGCTGCGCGCGCCGATCACACACGACACCACCGCCGGATGGCCGAACGGGAACTGCAACGCGGCGGCGGGAAGCGGCACGTCGAAGCGCGCGCACAGCGCGCCGAGCCGCGTCGCCTTGTCGATCACGTCGGCACTCGCGTCCGAATAGTTGAACTTGCCGTTGCCGGCGAGCACGCCGGAGTTGAACACGCCGCCGATCACGATGCCCGTCTGCGCACGGACGCACGCGTCGAGCAGCGGTTCGAGCGCCGTCTGTTCGAGCAGCGTGTAGCGGCCGGCCAGCAGCACGGCATCGAGCGCCGCTTCGTTCAGTGCATCGGCTGCCACTTGCCATTCGTTCACGCCGAGACCGAACGCACCAATCTCGCCGCCCGCACGCAGCGCATCCAGTGCGCGAAAGCCGCCGCCGCGGGTCAGCTGTTCCCAATAGTGCGCGTGGCGATCGCCGTGCGTCATCGCGCCGATGTCGTGCACGTACAGGATGTCGATTCGCGCGAGCCCGAGCCGCTGCCGGCTGTCGTCGTGCGACCGCATGATGCCGTCGTAGCTGTAGTCGTAGACCGGGCGGAACGGCAGCGGCTCGGCCCAGCCGTCGTCGCCCGGGCGCACGCTCGCGTCGGCGCGCATCAACCGCCCGACCTTCGTGCTGAGCGTGAACGCGCCGCGCTCGCGCGGGGCGAGCCCCGCGCCCACGCGCCGCTCGGACAGCGTGTAGCCGTAGTACGGCGCAGTGTCGAAGTAGCGCAGGCCGGCAGCCCAGGCGGCGTCGACGAGCGCGTCGGCATCGGCGGCGGACATCGGACGATAAAGGCCGCCGAGCTGCGAGCAGCCGAGGCCGAGCGCGGACACCGTCAGTCCGCCGCGCGGCAATGCGCGTGTATCGTTTGCGTTCATGAATGGCGACTGGATGCGGAAAGGAAGGTACGACCGGCGATCGCCGCCCGCGCGCGGGCGACTTGCGCGGCCGGTCAGTACAGCACGTTCCTGGCCGCTTCCGAATCGAGATTCTGCTTGTCGACCATCACGACGCCGGTGTCGATCAGCTTCGGCGCCGACTTGCGTTCGACGACCTCGAGCGCCGTGCGCACGCCCTGGTTCCCCATTTGCCACGAACCCTGCACGGCGATCGCCTGCACCGTACCGTCGCGCACGAAGCCCTGCAGGTCTTCGTTGCCGTCGAACCCGACCGCTACCACCTTGCCTGCCTTGCCCGACTGCTTCAGCGCACGGCCCATCCCGACCGCGGTCGGCTCGTTCGCGCCGAAGATGCCCTTCAGGTCGGGGTTCGCCGACAGCACGTCGGTCGTCTGGTTCAGCGCGGTCGCCATTTGTGATTGCGAGTAGTACGGCCCGACGATCTGCAGCTTCGAATGGCTCGCGATGTACTTGCGGAACCCGCCGACACGGCTGACCTCCGACCCCGCGCCCGGCACGTACGACATGATCGCGATCTTGCCGGACTGCCCGACACGGTCGATCAGCGCCTTGGCGCAAAGCGCACCCGCCTTCTCGTTGTCGGTCGACAGGAACGACTGGTAATACGGCTTGCCGGCGTCCGAGATCGCCGAATCGATCAGCACGACGGGAATGTGCGCTTCCCACGCCTTCTTGATCGCGGGCACGAGCGCATCGGGATCGGACGGCGCGAGCACGATGCCAGCCACATGACGCGTGACCGCGTTGTCGACCATGTTGACCTGCCCGCTGATGTCGGATTCGGCCGCGGGGCCCTGGAACGTCATCGTGTAGCCCTTGGCCCCGTCGAGCGCCGCCTTCGCGCCTTTCTGCACGTTCTGCCAGTAGTTCGAATTGACCGTCTTGACGATCACGGCGATCTCGCCGCCCGCTGCATACGCGCCGCTGTTGCACGCCGCGTACAGGCACGCCGATGCCGCCAGCAGGATGGATTTGTTCATGTCTCGCTCCGCTTCTCGTTGGTAGGGACTGCTTGCTGCCGGTCAGGGCCGGCGATTGCGCAACTGGTCGATCCAGACCGTGCCCAGGATCACGATGCCGATGATGATCTGCTGGATGAAGCTCGATACGCCGTTCATGTTCAGGCCGTTGCGCAGCACGCCGATCACGAACGCGCCGATCGCCGTGCCGGAAATAGTCCCGACGCCGCCCATCAGCGACGTGCCGCCGATGACCGAGCTGGCGATGGCGTCCAGCTCATACATGACGCCCTCGTTCGGCTGCCCGGTGACGAGCCGCGACATCAGCACGCAACCGGTCACGCCCGCGAGCGCGCCGGACAGCACGTAGGTGAAGAGCTTCACGCCCTGTACGTTCACGCCCGACAGCCGCGCGGCTTCCGCGTTCGAGCCGACCGCGTAGATATGGCGGCCGAGCAACGTTCTCGACAGCAGCACGGACACCACCACGAACAGCACGACCATGATCACGACCGGATACGGAATGCCGGGAAATGTCGTGTCGGGGAACCCGTCCGCGCCGATGCGCGAGATGCGCAGCAGCGCGCCGTTGCCCAGCGCGCCGAACGCGTCGCCGAGATCGGATACCGGCCGTGCACCCGTGATCTGGAGCGCGATGCCCCGCGCGACGAGCATCATGCCGAGCGTCGCGATGAACGGCGGCAGGCCCATGCGCGTCACGCAGATGCCGTTGACGAACCCGCACAGCGCGCCGACCAGGACCCCGGCCGCCATGGCCGCGGGCACCGGCACGCCAGCCTTGACCAGCAGCGCGGCGCAGACGCCGGCCAGCGCGAGCACCGAACCGACCGACAGGTCGATGCCCCCCGTGATGATCACGCAGGTCGCGGCCACGCCCAGGTAGGCGATGGAGGTCACCTGCAGGCCGACGGTCATCACGTTGTCGACCGAGAAGAACGCCGCGCTCGATACCGAAAACGCGAACACGAGCACGACCAGACTGCCCAGCGCGGCGAACTTCTGGATCAGATCGCGCCGCCGCTGTCGCGCCGCCCGCTCGTCGGCCAGACTCCGCCCGGATGTCATTTCAAGCATGGGAACGCCCCGACGCATAGTGCATGATCTCCTCCTGACTGGTGTGTTTCGTGTCGAGAAATGCGGTCAATCGACCTTCGTGAAAGACGCCGATCCGGTCGGTCATGCCGAGCAGTTCCGGCAGTTCCGAACTGATCAGCACCACGCCGACGCCGTCGGCGGCGAGCCGGTCCATCAATCCGTAGATCGCGAATTTCGCGCCGACGTCGATGCCGCGCGTCGGCTCGTCGAAGAACAGGATCTTCGAGCCCCGGTAGAGCCATTTGCCGATGACGACCTTCTGCTGGTTGCCGCCGGACAGGTTGCGCACGCACTGGTGTACCGACGGCGTGCGAATCGCGAGGTCCTGCACGTAGCGGCGCGCCACGTCGAGCTCGGCGTCGAAGCGCAGGAAGCCCAAGCGCGATGCGATGCCGCGCACGTTCGCGAGCGTGAGGTTCGCCGCGACGGGCATCGGCAGCGCGAGCCCCTCCTTCTTGCGGTCCTCCGACAGATACGCGATGCCGTGGTGGATCGCCTCGCGCGGCGAGCGGATCGTCACCGGCCGGCCATGCAGCTCGATCGTGCCGCCGTCCGGGCGGTCCGCGCCGAAGATCGCTCGCGCGACTTCGGTGCGCCCGGCGCCCATCAGCCCGGCGAAGCCCAGGATCTCGCCGCGGCGCAGCGAGAACGACACCGGCCCGAACACGCCGTCGCGGCGCAGCTCCCGCACGTCGAGCAGCACGTCGTCGGACGGCGTCGATTGCCGCGGCGGAAACGCGTCGTCGAGCGTGCGCCCGACCATGCGCGCGACGATGTCGTCGATGCTCACGTCGGCGAAATCGTCCGTCGAGATGTGGCGCCCGTCGCGCAGCACGGTCACGCGATCGACGATCTGCGCCATTTCGTCGAGCCGGTGCGAGATGTATAGAATCGCGACGCCGTCGGCGCGCAGCTCCTCGATGATGCGAAAGAGCTGCACGGTTTCCGATTCCGTCAGCGACGACGTGGGCTCGTCCATGATCAGCACGCGCGCGTCGTGCGACAGCGCCTTCGCGATTTCGACCATCTGCTGCTGCGCGATGGACAGCACGCCGACCTTGGTCGTCGGCGCGACGTTCAGGCCGATCCGCGCGACGCAGCGCGCGGCATCCGCATTGAGGCGCTTCGTGTCGACGAACGGCCCGCGTCGCGGCTCCCGCGCGAGATACAGGTTCTCCGCCACGCTCAGGTGCGGCACGAGATTGAGTTCCTGATGGATGATCGCGATGCCGGCCGCCTGCGCTTCGGATGCCGAACGAAACCGCACCGGAGCGCCGCAATAATGCACGACGCCCTCGTCGGGCAGGTACTGGCCGCTGATGATCTTCATCAGCGTGGATTTGCCTGCGCCGTTTTCGCCGCAGACCGCATGCACCTCGCCGCGGCGCAGGTCAAGACGAATCCCGTCGAGCGCGAGGACGCCCGGGAAGCGCTTGCGAATTCCCTCCAGGCGCAGGATCTCCCGGTCCGCTTCGACCTGTGCGGCCTGACCGGGCAGATTGCGAGGCATTGCCATTGCGTCTATATGAACGCGTCCCGTTTGCAACAGCTTTCTTGCGTTTCTGACAGACAGGATGGGCTGCGTCTCTATATCCGGC
>NZ_QTPW01000030.1:0-96064 GCF_003857965.1 Burkholderia sp. Bp9031 | reverse complement strand
GCCTTGCAAATCTCACAACACCGTTTCAGCTATCGAGCCTTGCTGCACAAGCCTTTGCGAATTGTTCAAGGCCGACTTGGTAGATTGCATCAGGAAGCAAAACCACGGGAAGCTGAGCGCTATTGCGTCTGGATACCCATGTTCCAGTTATATATGGTTTGAATTTTGTAATGCTGAATCTCCCCGTCCCATTTTTTTCATCTTCCTTTTCATATTCTCCAATGGTGGCTGATTTACCATTCTCGATGTTCCCTGATAGGTAAAATTTCCCCGATTTCCCGTCGTATGAATAATGGCCGATAATTTTTCCATCCCTCTGATTTAGAGAGGCATGGAGAGGGTGCTTTCCGATTGTACCGATGAAATCTCCATCGAGCGAGGCGGCGGAGAAATCACAATTGCTATAGCAAATGATGCTATCCGGATTCAAGCCGCTGCGAGTTTGATAGAGGAAGGTGCGTGTCCCATTGGTCTTTCCGTCTCCATCGTAAACAGTGACCCGCACTGCAGAAAACCCACCGGGGGCGTGCGACAATTTATCCGATTTGAATTCGGATGCAGGCAACTTTCCTTGCCAGTCATATGCCTTATCCCAAGAGAATTGATTGAGACGGGATGGTTCTGCGAGATTGTATTCACTGCCCGACCAGACTTCATGTCCGGCTTGAGTGGATTTCATCAAGTCAATGGAGAGAAATAATACTCTTTTGAAACTTACAGATTGATCATAAAAATCTATCGGAACGATGATCAGGCTATGATCGTTGGTGCTACTCTCCCGGATCAAGTAGTATTTCTGATTTCGCTTTGACACATATGTGGTGTACGTGGCGACATTCCTGTCGTCAGCCTTCATAAGGACTGTATTTCGCTCGCCGTCCTGATACATGACCGCGCCTTTGCTATCAGTAAATACGGTACACGTTCGTGAGTCAGAACACTCCTTTGCGAACACTGCCGACGATATCGTTAGGAGGAATGTTAATGATAAAATGTATTTCGCTTTCATGATCTCGTATCGTTTATAAGCTTCTCAAATTTTTCGGCATATTCTGCGAATATTCTGGTTTTGTCGGATCCGTTAATGATGTGTCGGGCTCCAATGTAATCTTTCTTTGAGCTATTTAGGTAGTCGGACAGTGATGAGCCAGTAAATACGCCATCACGCATTCCGATTACCATAATCTTAAAGGCAGTGCCCCACTCGAGGGCGATGTCGGGATTTTCGACAAGCGGTAGTTTGAGTCGCCCTGCGAACTCACCGTACATCTTCTTCCACGTAATCTGAACCAGGCCACGGCCCCGATATTTGTAGTCGTCGCCTACCGATGTATTACCGTTGGCTTTGGCAACCTCCGGGCGACGTGCGGTCGGGCCGCACCCATAGTCGATTTCCGCTTTTGCCTCGCTGATTCCCTCGCGAATCGGTCCAAAGAAGATGCCCTTATGAAAATCGTACGATTCGACTCTCGATGTCGCCAGCATGTACGCAATGTGCGGAACGTTGCAGGTGTTGCTCGGGTCGATATAGAGCGTTTTGATTCCCGTAAGCAAGGTTCTTAGGTTCTGTTCTGACGCTTCGTTGACCGGGGGCGGGAGCGGTGTCGCGTTTTGGGGCTCTTCGTCTGTCGGCGGAGGTTCGAAATTGTTGCGGATGAGGTCGCCTAGCGGATCGCTATCGGCGGCGTTGCGCCGCGGCGGCACCGGCGCCTTCGGCCGCGGGACTTCCTGCTTGTCCTTCGCCTTTTCGCCGACGCGATAGTAACGATCTCCTTCCCAATACGGCATAGGCCCGATGTTCAGCTTGGCGCTGTCGGCTTGGGCGACCTTCGCCTGTTCTGCCGCCGACTGGTAGCTGTTGTGATCCATCGTGTGCATGTACAGGCTGAAGAACGTCAACGTCTCGTTCGGTGCCGGTTTGCTCGTGCTGGCCGCTGGCTCCGTACCAGAATTCTTAGCTGGATTCTGTTTCGGTGGTGGCAGTTGCAGTCGATGGCGGATCAACACGAAGCCGGTCGAGTACAGCGCGTGCCGGCCGTCCTGGTAGTCCTGCTCCGGATACTTGCTGTCGAGCCGATATGCGACGACTTCCCCATCGGCGATCGCGCGGACGCCGTCGCCTTGCTTCAGCTTCGCGCCCGTACCTTGGCCGAAGTGGATGCCGCCGTGCCACATGCCGTTCGCGCCAAGCGGATAGAACCCGTCTTCAGCGGCGGCCAGCGCCTTCATGTAGGTCATCGGGTCGGCCGCGTCCGCATTGTCGGCCGGTGTGAACGGAAAGGCCCAGTTCAGCGGAGCGTAGGGCGGCGTCGCGGGGGCGCTCGGTGCGGCCGCTGGCTTGGTTGGCGGGGTCGGCTTCGTGGAAGGAGGGTTCTTGCTCATGTTTCTCGGAATCTCTCGTTTTTTCGTTCTGCGCTGGGTGTCGGCCAGGCGTCAGCCGGAGAACAGCGAGCCGCGCCCGCCGTCGGTCGACACCGGCGTCGACTGCAACGGGTCGCGAATCGTCCCGCTCGCCCCGGTCGGCTTGTCCCAGTTCCCGCATTTTTCCAGAATCTGTCCGGTCGTCACGTTTTCGATCAACCCGCCCTTGATGCTGATGTACGAGCCGCCGGCGCCGATCCACACTTCCTTCGCGGCCGTTAGAATCAACCGTCCGTCCGCGCTTTCGATCTTCACGTCCTGAAGACCGACCAGGGAAGCCGGGCCGCTCTGCGCCTGAATCTCCACAGGCCCCTTCGCCGCGAAAATCTTGATGCCGAGGTTTTGCGCGAACAGGCTAATCTTGTCGAGCACGCTCGCGAGCAGCGACTTGCCGGCCGCCAGGTTGACGTTCTTCGACGCTACCACGTTCGCATGCTGGTTCGCGGTGATGTGCACCGACTGCTGCGTCGACGCGGCGATGCCTTCGGGGCTCGACAGCAGCATCACCGGCTTCGAGAAGCCGTTCGCGTTGCCAGTGCCGCCGCCCGCTGTGCGCCCGCCGCTGGTCGAACCCGCGACCGTGCGCTGCGTCGCGTCGGTGAACGACTTCAGCGCGGCCTGGCCGTCCTGCAGACTTTCAGCCCGGTTCGTTTCGCTGGCCTTCGACACGGTTTCGAATACGGCTTCTGCGCCCGCGAGCGGCTCGGTGGCGGCCGTCACGTTCAGCGGCTGCGCGGTGGCCGGCTGCGTCGACACATACAGCCCCTGCTCGGCGCGCACGGCGCCGTAGGCGCCGGACTTCAGGTCGAAACCGTTGCCGAGGAACGCGCCGCGCGTGTTGCCGCTCTGCTCGATCAGGTAGTCTCCTTGCGAATCTTGCCGACGTATTTGCAATGGCATGCGGCGACCAGCATCCCGCCAATGAACGCGAGGGCGAACGCGGCGAGGTAGTCGAGGGGAGAGGGATAGAGCATGGTTCGTTTCCTGAGAATGGACGAACGCGACGCGATGCATCGGCATGCCGACGCTGCCCGATGGTTCGGTAATTGAGCGCTTTTGGCCGGTTGCGCGGATCAGACGGCACGGACGGGGCTCAGCGAATGGTGGAGCCGAAGCCGTGGCCGCATGTCAGACACCGATAGTTGTCAAACACGTTGTCGTCGAGCACGGCGCCGACTGCGGTGCCAGCGGCGGAACCGGCTGCGCTACCGAGCAGGCCGGCCACGACCGCACCGGCCAGTCCGCCGAACACAGCGCCGACCGGTCCGCCGATCGCGCCGACGGCTGCGCCGGCTTCAGCGCCGGACAACGCCATGGCAAAACCGCTTGTTGCGCCGGCGACGCTGCCGATCGTGCCGCCGGTTTTACGACCGACATTGCGCGTTTCAATATGCGTCGAACAGCAATGAGGGCAGCCATGTGCGCCCGCAGCGGGCGAGGCAGTTTCCGTCGCCGGTTGGGGCGCATAGGAGAAATAGTCGGAGGGCGGCGGCGCGCGATGCGCCTCCGGTGTGGGCGAGGCAGCCTCGAAAATAGATTCATCGAACAGGGGCGGTGTGGACGACGAGCGAGCGGATGCTGCGTGGCTTGACGATACTGAAACGGGGTTGTGTAGCGCGTCCATCGCATGATCGGGATACGGTGCCAGCGCCTCCCATTCATCGTGTTCGTAAATCACAGTGGACGACGGCGAAGACGGGGCTGGGGCTTGAGGGGAAGTGGGACGGTCTTTGGTCGCGAGCCAGTAGCAACCAACCGCAAACATGGCGACGAGAACGATGGCTAGGCCGACAAGCAAGGCGGTGTAGAGAGTGGAATTCACGAAGTCTCCTGAGCGAAGTGCGCCGATGCGGAGGTGCATCGGTGGAGCGGCGGTAGTGGGCCGTGCTCGTGGAGGTGATATGTGATTAAAAAAATCTAGCTCACGAAGCAATCGGAAATTTTTTCCTGAAAGATTGTGAAATTCCGGCTCTTTCACGCACGAACGTCGGGTCGCTATTTTTTCGAGATAGGTAGATATGCGAGGCGCACTATCGTCTTGTTCCGAAAGGCATTTATAATCAGCCCTCGGCAGAAACCCCACCTGAATACCAACCAAGGGAAAGCTGCATGGGCCACACCGCACTTTATAAGACGTTGCGTCTAGGCGACGCGCAATACAATCGTCTTGTCAAACTCGACACGCCGCTTGGCGTCGACTGGTTATTGCCGCTCTATGTGAAAGGCACCGCTCGGCTCGGTCGCGATTACGAATTCGTGATTGATGCCGTTTCACCACGCGGTAGCCAGATTGAACTGAGTGCGCTGCTCGCCAAGCCGGTTACGCTCTGGATTCAGCAGACGGACGGCTCATACATGCCGATCCATGGCTACGTTCACCGATTCAGCAGGCTGGGCGCAGATGGGCCGTTGACTTTTTACAAGCTGGCGTTCTCGTCCTGGCTCTATTTCTTGCGCCTGCGCCGCGACATGCGTGACTGGCAGGAGCAGAACGGCGAGCAGATTCTGACTGACGTTTTCAATGAGCACTCGCAAGCGCGCGGTGCGTATCGTTTCGATCTGCATAAACCGCTTCCGTCGTATTCGAACCGTGTGCAGTGGGAATACGACCTGAACTTTGTTCATCGTAGTCTCGAAGAAGTGGGGGTGTTCCCATACTTCGAGCAGGCAGACAACGGCCGGGCACACGCGATGGTTCTGACGGACGACGTTTATTTTGTCCCGGAGCTGAAGCAGCCGGTTGTCGAGTTCGGCCCAACGGAAATTAGCGGCGAACTGGACGGGTTCGCGCAGTGGAAGGAGCAGCTTCAGATTGACAGTGCGCAGCTGACGTCTCGCTCGTTCGACTATAAGCGCCCCGATCTCCCTCGGCAGGTGCAGGGCGTGACCGACGTGGACGGCCAGTTGCCGACCGATGGGGAGATCTACGACTACCCTGGCGCGTACATGTGGTCGGACCGTGAGCAAGGTGAGCGTCTTGCCCAGATTCGGCTTGAAGAGCGCAAGTCGCGGATGAAACGTTTTCACGGAATAGGTGGCTTGCGCTGCGCGATGCCGGGGCGGCGCTTCGAACTTCGCGGCCATCCGGTCCATGATGCGGGCAGTCAACCGGATCGCGAGTTTGTTCTGCTCGGAGTCGACTGGTTGATTTGCAATAATTTGCCTGGGCTGGACGAAGCAGAGCAATTCCCCGACGGGCTGGCTGCGGAAGTCGCTCAAGCAAAGGCTGGCACGACGGTTCGCCATGCAGACGGCAGCGAAGGATTCTTTCAGGTGGTAGTCGAGGCGCAGCCACGCAACGTCCCATTCCGTAGCCCGTTCGAACACAAGAAGCCGGTGATGCAGTTGCAGAACGCGATCGTTGCCGGACCAAGCGGCGAGGAGGTGTATACCGATTCGCTGAACCGGGTGAAGGTGTGGTTTCACTGGAACCGCCGCAACGGTCAGGACGAGCGCGCATCGTGCTGGGTGCGCCCGACGTTTCTTGATGCGGGATCGACCCGTGGCGGGATTCAGCCGCTGCGCAAGGGCGACGAAGTGGTCGTCGGCTTCATGGAAGGTGACTGTGACCGGCCCGTCATCATCGCGAGAATGTACGGGGGCGCGACGCAGCCGGTATGGCACACGAACGGCTTGCTGTCCGGTCAACGCTCGCGCGAGTATGGCGGCACCGGCTACAACCAACTCGTAATGGATGACTCGACGCAGCAGAATCGAGTTCACCTTTACTCGAGCAGCTATCAGTCCCACTTGCACCTAGGGTACCTGATCCAGCAGACCGACAATACGCGCGGTGCGTTCCTCGGCAGCGGTTTCGACCTCAAATCGGATGCCTACGGTGCCATTCGGGCGGGACAGGGCTTGTTCGTGTCGACACACCCGACAGCAACGAACCAGCCGTTGAATGTGACGGCTGCATCCGAGCAGTTAGCTAGCGCGGAAACAGTTGTTGATCTGACGTCACAGGCGAGTTCGGCGAACCAGGCGGAGAGCCTGGAGGAGGGGCAGGACGCGCTCAAGAAGTTCACCGATGCGACGCACTATAGCGTGAGCGGCGGCGCGGGCAGCGGCGGTCGGACGGGCGGCGGTGGCACGGGCAATGCGAATGGCTTTTCGACACCGATCATGCTGATGGCCAGTCCCGCAGGTGTGGGTTTGTCGACGCAGGATTCAGCGCAAATTACGGCGAACCAGCAGGTCAATATCGTCAGTGGCAAGAGCGTGCACGTGGCCGCCGGCAAATCGCTGATCGCGAGTGTGATGGAGAAGATAAGCCTGTTCGCGCAGAACGCAGGGATCAAGCTGTTTGCGTCGAAGGGTAAGGTCGAGATCCAGGCGCAGAGCGACGAGATGAAGCTCTCAGCGCTCAACGACGTAACGATCACCAGCTCGAACGGAAAAGTCGTGATTTCAGCGGAGAAGGAGATCTGGATCGGTGCGGGCGGTTCATACATCAAGATCACGCCAGATCTGATCGAGAACGGGACTAGTGGCCAGATTCTCGAAAAGTGCGCGAACTGGGACAAGCCGGGCCCGTCGTCGATGCGCTTGCCTTCGCAGATTGCCAGCGTGCCGAAGGGCTGTTCGTGGAAGACCGCTGCGGCATCAGCCGATAGCGCGTCGAGCGTCGTGCTGGAGTAACGGGATGGAAGCGTTCGAACCTGTTGAAGACGGGAGCCGCGAGTCAGTCGATTCGATGGTCAGCGTCTTACGCGCCTATTTCGACCAGCAACGTAAGTCGCGCTGCTGCCTTGTTGTCGACCCGAGTCAGCGTGCGTTGCCTCAAAGCGGTGAGGGGGCACCTTCGTTCCATGATCAACCTAGCGCCGTCGTCGAGATCGCACATGAAGCCTTCGCTGATGATCATCGTCCGTATTTGATCGAATTGGATTTGTCGACGTCTGAAGGTGTGGCGTTGTTGATTGAAAGCGTTCGACTGGCCTTCGAAGATCGACAGCCGGATGCGGTAGCAAAGGGGCTGGGCCAACGGATCGGGGGCTGGTTGGCTAGCGAGGCGACGCTTGAGTACATCGCCGGACACTGGTCGAATAATGTATTGCAGATCGACGATCAGGGACGCCGATGCGCATTGCGTTTCTACGACGCTCGTGCACTGAGTCTGATGTGGCCGATTCTGTCGGACGCGCAAAAGCGGGCCTTGCTCGGCCCGGTCAAGGCCTGGCATGCATTGGACGCCTGTGCAAAGCCTTGCGTCTACGCATCGGAAACTGTGTTGCGTACGGAACTGGATCTGACCGATAGGCAGTGGCCTGACATCCACCGCCATGGGCTGATCAATCGAGCGCTTGCATTGCATATGCTGGCTACGCAGCGGCAGCCTCGATCCAGCGAAGTTGAGACCGCGATTACAAGCGCGACCCGCGCGGAACAGCACGGATTTGTCGATCGTGAGGACAAAATTGCATTCATTGGCCATGCGCTGACATGGCATCCGTATTTCGATCGTCATCCGAGCGTTGCGCACGCATTGCGCCAGCGTGCGCCGGACGAGTTCTATACGGCAGCAGTCGGTGAATTGAGCGAAGACGAAATCGAAGCGATTCGGCGGGGTACGTGGTATGACGAGTCGATGATCGTTTCGTCTTCCTAGCCTCAGCAGAACAAACCTAATTCCCATATCGAGAGAGCGAATGGATACAGCAAACCAGTGTGCCAATTGCGAAAAGACGGGGTTGCCGATCTTGCCGGTTCGGTACACGGTCGTGCCGAACACCGTGACGGCAAAGTTGCCGGCCGGCGTTAGCGGACATGGGGTGACTGACGTCAAACTTACTGAACATCGTTACGCGCTGCGCACGTTGCGTGCAGGTTGGGTGTATCTGTTCTACGTAAAGGGTGCGCGAGGTAGTAACTACTGGGAAGCGTATAACGTTACGGAGGACGGGCGCTTGTGGAAGCAGTCGCTTCCGCTGCCGACCGAGCCGACAACTCATCCTGCATGTGCAAAGAAATCTATCGCAGTCCCGATGGACATCATTGCTATCGAGAGGCCCGATAAGTGCACTGACCGTGTGTATGTCGCGTTTTCGCAGCACGCGTGGCATCGCGATACGTTCGAACTGTACAAGAAGGATGCGGCGCTTCGTCAGCAACGCATGCAATGGATCGAGCCGTCAAAATGGATCTCGGCGGGCCAGGACGCGCAAGGGCACGCTGTCGTTGCAACCCGACAAAGTATCGATGACGTCATCGAATACATGCCTGGCCTCGATCCCAAACTGTTGCAGCCGCTTGCGCAGACGCTTAGCGACGAAACCGGCAAATACAAGCCGGAAGTCATGCGTCAGGTGACGACCAATTACCCATTGCATATTCGTCAGGCGTCACCCGGGTCCGCCAGTGACGCATTGATCCGGGTGATGAGCGATGTCGGCGAGCTCGGCAAGGGCAAGCATCATCCGCCGATGCTATTGGCATTGTGGGACGGTATCGGGAACGTTCATGAATTGAATGGCTTCCGTAACGACGCTGGGAGTTGGTTACTGACATACACGCGTGAGCGGGTAATGCAGATCGATGCGCTCGAGTCGATTACCTCTGCTGAAGGAGCGGTACGCAATGGTGCAGTCGAGTCGAAAAGCCGCTTACGGTCGGCGTGGACGGCTGGTTGGGAGGCGATGAAGAATAATCCGTATGCTGCGGACGGGGTTCCCGACGCTCTGGTCGTATCTCCGGAACAGCAGGCAATGTCCGACAAGAAAATTGCTGCTGCCGGAGTGATCACGCCGGCCGAGGCAAGGCAGATAGGCGATGCCGCTTGGCCGAAGTATTACGGCAAACTCGATCCGCGCAAGCTGGACGTGTTTCGGCCGTGGTACGAGTCAGTGCAAAAGGCCTCGCATCAGTTACAGGCCAATCGAACGCCGGATGTCGGCGCGTGGTTGAAGGCGTCGACGTTCGTGGTCACGCTGCATGATTATCACGAAAACGATTTCCAGGATGGGCAGGCCTTCGCGGCAGTCATCGATGCTGCGTTGTGGGGTTTGCCGTCGGAGGAGAAGGGCGCCAAGTTGGTTGAGGATCTGGTCAACAACATGGATCCCACGCAACCGTCGAGTCTGGTATGGCGGGCCTATGCGTACAACCAGCAGGATCAGAAGGAGGAAATCAAGGCGCTGCTGGCGAAGGCGACCGAGTACAAGGAACAGCCAGCGAGTGTCGGCGATCAGGTCAGCCATTCGGCCGACTTCGTGTCATCGTATCTCGTCAAGAATGCGAAGGCGTTCCTGAAGTTTTGCGACAAGATGACGGATGTGCTAAAGCGCGGAGCAACGGCGGCGTCGGGTTCGGAGTATGTGGTGAAAGGTGTTCATGCCGACCAGCTCGCGGTGACGATGGGCAATGGCCTGTTCAAATGGAGTAAAAGTGCGAAGCTGGCTGATAGCGTCGGTATGTATCTGATTCGTGGCACGTTGATGATACGAGGTGGGATTGCGCAGGCGGACACGCTCAAGCTCATCAAGGCCGCGATGGCAGCCGAGCCCGCGATGCACCTGGCTGTGCAGATGGGTTATCGCGAGTTGCGGCAGCAGGGTGTGCCGCCGCCTCAGGCGCATGTGCGTGCGCTGCAAGCCGTAGGATCGGATAAGCGTGTCAAGAATTTGACGGACATGTGGGAGGAGGTCAGCAAGTCGCAAAAGGGGGCGTCGACGCAATTGAATGCCCGGTTGGCTAGTACGCTGGCGGTAATCGAGATGCTGAATTTCGGATGCTTGCTTGCCAAAGCGGATAAAAGCAGCGATGACTATGCGCTGCTGGTTGCATCGGGGGTGTCGGTGGTGGGTGCGGCTTTTACGGTTTCGGAGAAGGCGCTCAAGGCGTTCTCGAGCGATGCAGCACAGACGTTGCGCAATCTGAAGGCAATTACGAGCTTCTTGGGAGGAGTTTCGGCGCTGATTCAAGGTGTCGTGGATTTTCATAAGGGCTTTGATAAAGCGAAAAATAATAACTTCCGTATTGCCATCCTTTATTTCGTCAAGTCGGCGCTTGGTATTGGCACGGGTGTGTCGTATCTTCTGACAGCTCTGACATCGTCGGCTCCACTGCTTGCTCGTCTTGCTGGTAGTGGGAGCCGCATTGTGATTCTGGCAAGGGGAGGTGCTGCGGGCATTGCCGGTGCGACCGCCCGACTCGGATCGTTCACGACATCCGAGGTTGCGGAGGCTGGCGGGTGGCGTGCTCGACAGCAGGCGGCAAATGTGGCCGGCAGAGCGGCAGTTGGTGCAGCAGCGGAAGAGGCAGGTGTGGCAATCGGTTCGCGAGGGGCATTGTTGCTCCTCGGTCGGGGCGTTTTGATCATGACTGGTTGGGAGGTTGCACTGGCGGTGGTCGCTATCCAGTTTCTGATTTGGTATTTCTCGGACGATGATTTACAGACATGGCTTGAAAAGTGTGCGTTCGGACGAAAATCTGCGAATCCGGCTTGGGATGCCGGAAAGCAGAGCGACGAATTTGAGAAGGCATTGAAGGTAATGGGTCTTTCGGCTGACTGAGCGGATTAATGATGGCAGACACGGCACAATCCTCCCCTACTCAACTGTTGAGAGGGCATATCCGGAATCTTCGTAGCACGAGGCGGTCCCAGGAGTTTTTGTTTACTGATGCTGATCGGACAGCGATGGGGGTAACGGCTATTGCAGCTGGCCTTGCGGGGCTTGGCGGTGTGGCTATCGGGCTGGCCGCGTCTGCGGACGATACCGCCGAGGACGCTGATCTGCTTGAATTTGAACTGGATGGGAAGAGTATTCGTGCGTGGGTATGGGTATCCGTGTTCAAAGATGGCGACGAAGTCGAGATTGTCGCAGAGCAATTGGGCCAAGTATGGCATGCATTTGGAATCAGGCGTGTCAGCGATCGAATCGTGGCGCTACATCCACATTGCAGTCGAGGTCGATATGCGCACTATAAGGCGACGGCGCGATGGTGGATTTTTATATATTCGCTATTGATGTTGGTCATGATTCTTTTGGGGGGGGGCATGTCTTTCTTTGATCCTGTTGATAACTGGTTGGGGATTTTTTATATGTACGCGGGCGGAGGGGCTGTGGTTGCCGCTATTTTTGGCGTGATTGCATTCAACATATCCAGGAAATTTATGGGGTTTGTTCGTCTCGCTGAAGGAATTTTTTCTGGTTTTGGTTGGAAGAATGTGAAGAACATCGATTTGCCAGCGATCACGAAAAAGAGCAAGAAGCCGGGAGATCCGGGTGCATTAGGCATCTTGTATTTCCGCTACTAACAGTAGTTCGCTCACTCGAAGGTTGGGGCCTTATCGATGATGAATCTCATCCGTGTCGGCGATGATACCGACCATGGCGGCAAAGTGATCACGGGTTCGTTGACGATGCGTTTCGACGGTCGTTTCGTCGCTCGCAAGGGGGACGAGGTAACTTGTCCCCAACATCCAGACGTCAAACCGAATTTGATCGAAGAGGGCGATGAATCGATGACAGATAATGGTGTTCCGATTGCTCGGCACGGTCACCGGGCGACCTGCGGTTGTCACTTGATTTCGAGCCTTACCTAATCTACACGAGTTGTAGAGCGACTTGATCGTCGCGGTTTGGATGCAGGAAAATCAGGCGAGCATGATTGTGCCTGGTCGTGGCGCGCAACGTCGAATTTCCGCGCCGGAGTTGGCCGACATCACGACAAGTTGGACAAAGCTTGTCGTCGGCGCGTGCACGGTGAAGAAGTGATCCATTACGCTGATGAACGCGTTCAAACTGACGGCGGCAAACGCTTGTTCGTCGACCGTCAACGTCACTTCCAAACCCCGAACGAAACTCGGCATTGGTTTTCCTGGAAGCCAGAGTTGTTTGGCACGATGGCTCAGGTTCGTCAGTCCGTCGAGCAGTTTCGCGTGTCCTGCGGAATGAGCGGTGAACTGGCGGAACAGGCGTTTCAGCTCCGCAAGGCCGGTGCGGGTCAATTCGATCGAGTGCGGGGCAAACTGCGTGATGAGCCGCCACGCTGCGTCGCCTTCGCTCGACAATCGCGCGACTTCTGTCGGTACGTCCAGCATCACGATGCGCGAAACGATCGTTCCCTGCTCGTTTACCAGATCACCTTCCTCGGCGCCGGCCCGGATCGTCCGAGGGAAATTGCCATTCGAGCAGGTGACGTCTGCCGTTATCTGTTCGATCCCGGTGTCGGTTGCCGGTCGACCGTCGAGGTCCACCAGGCTGAGCGCGGTTTCTTTCTTTCCCGATGGCGAGGCCGCGTTATGGTGCATGAGAACCCAATAGGGGCCGGCCGGTTTGCCGGAACTGCCGTGCATGAGCGACGTGAAAGGATGAATGATGTTCGCTCTGGAGTCGCCTGTCGTGGCACGGACCGACTCGACAGACCAAACTTCGACACCCGCAACGCCCGTATTCTGGGATTGCACGGGGTATGTGTTCGTGATCGGACTCCGCTTGAGTGGCAGCGACGAAAGCCGGAACAGATTGACGATCGGTGTGCAAAAGAGCCTCAGATTGTCCGCCGACAGATTCTTTAGTCGTTGTGCCGTCCACGAATCTGGATGAACGCCGCAAATGGCGAGATGCACGGTAAGTTGCTGGCTGGAGCCTGCCGTATGCGCGAGCGCGGCGAGATCGACGTCGACGAAATCGAATTTCTTGGGGAACGCAAAATATTCGCTCAGTAGCCGCAGGGCTGGTGGACCGTCGTCTTCGTCGAGAAGCTTCTCGGCCTCATCGTAGCCGGCGGCGGCGAGTGGCGGTGTGATCAGCGTTGACCAGCGACGTTCGGCGTTTTCGACGAAGGCGGCTGCCGTATGCATCGTCATCGTGTCCATTGCTGCGCCGACGACTTCGCGAGGGCCGCTGACATGGATGCGCAACGGGCTGGGGACGGTTTCGATGCGAAAGTCTGGGCGGGCAACCGTAAAAGTGATGGAAAGCAGGCCGGTTGTGCCGGCGGGCAGGACGACGTCGGCGGGAACGGCAGTTGCCGGAGCGTAGCGTGCAGTCGAAATCCGCACTGGAGCTAGCGTTACGTCATATACGGTTCGGAAAAGGCAGTCTTCCGTTTTGCTCGCCAGTTCCGTGCCGCGGGCAATGAGCGATGGCTCAGTGAGCTTTTCGAACATGTCTGAGACATCGAACTGGGCGATTGCACACGCAGGAACCGTTCGGAGATACTGGGGATACAGCATGCCGAGGAGGGCCTCGGCGAATTCCGGATAGTTGTCGTCGAGCCGACTTCCTATATCAGCAGCGAGGAGAGCGAACGACTGCAGCATCCGTTCGACGTGGGGATCTTCGGAGCGGTCGCCGGAAATCCCCAGGCGAACAGCAATTTTGGGATAGCGTGTCGCAAAGATCGCAACTGACCGGCGCAGCAGTGAAAGTTCTCGTTCGTAGTGCGGAAGCAGATGATCCATTGCGTGAAATAATGAACCGGCCGGACAGTAAAACGCCAAGTCTTCCTCTGGCGCGGTTGCGCTGAATGTGTCGGGCACGCCAACGTTTGACGTTGCTATGATAACCGCTTAACTGGGAGGGCCTGTACGTCGATCGTCTCGGAGGCCCGCTGGACCCCGCGATCAGCGGGACCGGAGCGTCTTGTACCGCCCACGACGTATCTTTGTCGCACATGCCAGTTCAGCAAGACGAATCGCATCCGGTATTGGGTCGTAGTCGCGCTTTGCGCAATGCAGCCGAAAAGCATGGCCTGATTTGCCTGGATTTGACCTATCGAGGACTGAGGGAAAAACACCGATTCGCGTGCGAATATGGTCACGTAACCCGTATCAGCCCGCGCAACTTGATCCGTCAGCGAGAACTCGGTTGCCGGGAGTGTACGCAGATTGCGGCGACGGAACGCATGCACCATCTCGCGAAGAAAGCCGATTCGATCTGCCTGAACGTAAAGTGGCGAGGCACGGCTGCACAATACCGTTTCCGCTGCAATGCCGGACATACTTGGTCATGCCTCGGTCAGTCTCTACTGCGCGGGGCAGGGTGTACGGTCTGTGCTGCGCTGAATGGTCAGTTGGCGGGGGCACCGCTCCTGAATGGCCTCAAGCGATTGCAAGATGCCGCCGCGCAGCATGGAGGCGTTTGTCTGTCGAGGCGATACCAGGGCGTGCAGGCCGACTATAAGTTTCGCTGTGCTCAAGGGCATACGTGGCAGACCAAAGGGGCGACCGTTCTCTATCATCATTCGTGATGCGCGCGATGTGCTCGCGACAGGAAGTACTTCTTGCCGGACGGGCTCGAGCGATTGCGGGCGCTGGCCGCGCAGCGCGGTGGGCGCTGTTTGTCAAAGTCGTTCGGGGGCGCTGCGGCGAAGCACCAATTTGAATGTGCGAACGGCCATCGATGGGAGGCCACGGCCGGAGCACTGCTTTATAGTGGGAGTTGGTGTCGTCGCTGCGCGTACGATCGCCGTCGTTCGTCAGATGGGCTGGCACGGTTGTATGCCGCTGCGCAGACACACGGCGGGCGATGCCTGGCTGATCGCTATGACGGCGTACTTGCGCAATACACCTTTGAGTGTGCAGAAGGTCACGGATGGCAGACGGCAGGTGGCCGAGTATTGCGGGGAAGCTGGTGCAGGCAGTGCGCAAACGCGTATGTCGGTGACGTCCTCCGACATTCGGACGGACTGGCGATGCTCCAGGCTAAAGCGATGGCCAATGGCGGTGAATGTCTGGATGAGCTGTATCTGGGAACGCATCATCCTCATCGGTTTCGTTGCAGTGAAGGCCACGAGTGGGCGGTAAAGGCCGGGAATGTGCTGCGAGGGAGTTGGTGTGCGCGCTGCGGCATTGAGCGGCAGCGCTTGACGATTGAAGATGCGCGAAGGGTTGCTCATGAACGTGGAGGTGCATGCTTGTCGGACGAGTACCTCAACGCGCGCAGCCGGCTCACATGGCAATGCCATCGCGGTCACGTCTGGCAGGCTAATTTCGACAACGTCAAGAACAAGGGCAAGTGGTGCCCGGATTGCAGAAACTTGAACCAGATTACAAACGCGAAATCGAAGGCGAGACGGCGTTATGAGCCGAAAGGTTGATAGCACGGTATCGAGGTATCGCATGATTGGCGTGGGCAGTGCGAGGGCGGGAGATAACGGATGAGAAGAAATACGATGGGGCGAGGTAGCCGCTCGGCGTTAACAAAAGAGATGCTGCAGCCGCACCATATCTGACAAGGGGTTACGAGATTTCGTCTCGTAACCCCTTTTCGTTTTCGCCTTCATGCGGCCGCCACGTAACCCGTTTGAGGGGCCGGCCATCATGACGCCAATATGCGCGTGCCTTGGAAGTAACGGCTAGGCACCAGGCAGCATTTGTCGTATCGGTGTGGCCGAAACGGCATGGCGGCAGCGACATTGCGAGCGTTCTGCGCAAAGGGGGTAGATAGCATCACATCTACCTGAGTAACCCCGCATGCGCGCGACTGACAGGCAGCATCTCCCGCTGCCCACGCACGCGAATCCGCAGCCTTCCCGGCAAATCGTGCTCGACACGATCGTTCGCTGCGTACACAACGATCACGCCGCGATGCACCTGCGCGAATCGCTTCGGATCGAGCCGCTGCGTCAGCGCCTTCAACGGCGTACGAATCACGAGCCGTTCGCCGGACGTGACGATTTCCGTGTACATCTCCGACGCTTGGAAATACGGCACATCGTCGACCGATACGAGTCGCGTCGCATCTTCCACACTCACAGTCAGCCATCGACGCGAGGCGCCACCGGTCCGCGAATTACGGCCGCCCGTCGCAAGCCGTGCCGTTTGCCGGCGCGGCGCATGTCCACTCCGATCAGGCGAATCGACCATGACGCTCGGGCGCGCGGTCAACGTGGTCGTGCGCTAGATGCGTCATGCGAACGCGGCGGGAGACGGCTTACCGTATTCGGTCGATCCGCGATGACGGTGGGAAACGCGAGGCGTTTCGTCGTCGGTCGAATCGGCATCGGACGGATCGAAGCGGCTTGTCACGCGCGCTCTTTTGCCCCCGTTTTACTGTCACAGTCGCGTCACGCTGCGCCCCTAAGGTTGCACGTTCCCGTCGCGGCCCCATTGCCGCGATCCGGGCGTGCGTAACCCGCCCACGACGCCGTGCCTGCGTCGCGCAGCGGTCAACCGGGATCTCGCTTCCGGCAACGCATCGACAAGGCCTCGCACCATTTCATTCGAAAACACGATCGACGCCGATTGAGCTGGATCGCGGACGATCAGGAGACAGGGACCATGCTGAGTCCACATGAATTTTCGATGCTGCTGCGCATTGCACGCGCGCCGGACAGCGTCGACCTGGCGAACCCGGCATTCGCCGTGCTCGTCGAAAAGCGGCTTGTTGACGATACGCAGGTGCGCGTGAATGCGGTGGCCGCGCGCCCGGCGCTGACATCGATCGGCCAGATGCTGCTTGCGCGCTTCGACGAAGCGGCTTGAAGGAAGGGGACAGAACTGCAGAAGCGCGTCACGCCTTCGCTGCAGCGAAGGTCGTGACGCGGTGAAAGTGCGGCGAACCGCTTACTGCGCGACCGGCACCGTCACGTCGCTGCCGAACCAGTGCATCGAGATCTTCTTCAACGTGCCGTCCTTGCGCAGCGAGTCCAGCGCGTCGTTGATGGCCTTCTCGAACTTCGGATTGCCCTTGCGGAACGGGATCGCCATCTCCTGCTTGCCGCCGTTCAGCACCGCACCCGAGCGCAGCGGCAGGTTCGACGTCTTGATCATGTACGGCAGCATCAGGCGGTCATCGAGCGTCGCCTCGATCCGGCCGGCGGCAAGGTCGCGCAGCTTCTCCGGCGCGCCCGGATACGTCTGCACCTCGATGCCCGGCACGCTGCGCGCCATCTGGTCGTAGTTGGTGCCGAGCGTCACGCCGAGTTTCTTGCCCTTGAAATCCTCGAGCGACTTGAAGTTGCGCGTGTCGTCCTTGCGCTGGATCAGCTGCGCGGCCGAGTACGTGTACGGTTCGCTGAAGTCGAGCGCTTCCTTGCGCTGCGGCGTGATCGTGACCTGGTTGACGATCACGTCGAATTTGCCGGCCTGCAGGCCCGCGATGATGCCGCTCCATTCGGTCGGCACGAACTGCGTCTTCACGCCGAGCTTGCCGGCAACCGCATTCGCGACGTCGACGTCGAAACCCTCGAGCTGACCCGACGTGCCGCGCGAGTTGAACGGCGGATACGTGCCTTCGAGCCCGACGCGCAGCACGCCGGCTTTCTTCACCGAATCGAGCAGATCGTCCGCGTGGGCGGCGACGGCCGTGAAGCCGAGGGCCGACGCGAGCAGCAGGCCCGACAGCAGGAACTTCGAACGTTTCATCGCAGATCTCCAGTGTTCAGTGTGGTAATCGAGCGCCGGGTATCGGTCGTGCCCGGGCTGGGCCGGAATACGGGCACGTAGACACTACTCGCAACCGGGCCGCGCCGGAAGTCGAATTGGCCCTGATTGCAATCGATTTCAGTGGGCGCAGGGTGAGCGGTGCAGCGTGACGACATGGCTCGTACATGCCGAACGAGCGTTTGAACCGTTCTCCCGGCCTGTCCGGAACACGCTTGAAAATATTCCTTTAAAAGCGGATCGCGCAGCCGGTCACGTTGTGGGTCCAGCAGGGCAATCGCAGCAACCGGCCGATCAACGGATACGTGCATATCGCATACCGCATGCCGCCTCGGTGCCGATGGCGGGCTCACGACCTAAGCGTACGCCGGCGTTCGTGGAACGCCAAAGACCGCAAATGAGACGTTGCGCGATCATGCGGATCGGCCGACAACGAACGCCGGCCAATCTTACGGTCCGGGAGTTGGCATAATCACGGCTTGCAATCGTGACGTCACGATCTCCGCACCGTATTCACCAGCCATGCAACCGCAATGCCCATGTTGACCACCGTCGCGACTGCAGCGTCGCTGAAACACATTCTCGAACACCCCGGCGATTTCTCCGGTTGGCTCTGTCTGCCGCCGATGCCGTGGACGCTCGATACAGAGGGCGCATTCATCGAAGACGCCGAGCAAGCCGAAGCCGATACGCCGCCCGCCACAGCACCGCAACCGGGCTGGCGCGTCACGCTGAATAGCACGACGATCGAGGACATCGTGATCAACGCGCATGATCAGGTCGACGAACCGAGCGTCGCGCAACTGTTCGACGCATTCGTGTTCTACGTCGACAACGAAGAATTCATTCTGCTCTGACGACGCGCGCCACGCGCCACAGTAAGAAAGGACCGCCAGGCGGTCCTTTTTTCATGAAGCAGCAGCGTCGAACGAAGTCCGCCCGTCAAGGCAACGAAATCGTCAAATTAGCCGACTCCGGGCCCACTTTGATGACCTGCGAATAAGGCGCCAGCGCCTGCAGCGTCTTGTCCTTCAGATACGTATTGAGCCCGAGGTACCCCAGCAGCGCGACGAGCGCGAACACCGCCCCGATCGCCCAAACCGGCACCTCGCGCTTCAACCGATGTGCGATCTGATCCGGCAGCGGCCAGTGCGGCGCGAACGGTGCGCGCTTGCCCTTCATATGCGCGATCTCGTCGCCCAGCCGCGCGGTGAGGTAAGCCAGCTTCTCCGGCCCTTCGAGCAGATACTTGCCCTGGAACCCGAGCAGCAGGCACATATGAAACACCTCGAGCGACTGCAGTCGCGCCGCGCCCTGTGCCCGACATTCCTCGAGATACTGAAAGAACTTCTCCCCCGCGAGCTGCTCGCCGAACAGCACGAGTTGCAGCGGCCGGCGTTCCCAGTCGGTCCGGATCTTGAACTGCGATGACAGCACCATCTCGTCGACGGCGGCGCAGTACGCGAACTTCGCGCCGTACACGTCCTCGGCGGGAATGTTGAGCTTCTTCGCGCCGCGCTCGAAATCCGACAGGAATTCCTGGATCTTCGTGCTGAACTCGCCCGCACTGTCCGGCTCGCGGCCGTTCTTGAGCAGGAACAGCATGAAGAACCCGTCGTACAGCAGATCGAGCAGCGAACGGGCCTGGAACGCGGCGTCGGTCGACGCCGGGGTCCGCAACGGGGCCGGCGTGTTGTCGCCGAACAGGGAGGGCGCGTAGCTCATGATGTGACCGCGATCAGTTCGAATTTCAGGTCATTGATGCCAGTCGGTGCATAGATCATCGCGGACTGGGCCTGCAGCATGCGCTCGTACAGCGCACCGCGCGAATCGAGCTGGAAATAGCACGCGCCGGGCCGCACCGGAATCGCGGGCGGCACCTGCGGCATGTACGACAGCCGCACGCCGGGCATGGCCGACAGCACGAGCTTGTCGACATCGTCGGGCGCACCGACCTTGAAGCGGGCCGGCACCGCATCGATGAGCTCGACGTTGGGCATGTCCGCGGACACGGCCAGATAGAACTCGGTCTTGTCGTCGATCTTGCCCGAATCGAGGCGGCCGAGGTGGAACGACGGACGCACCTCGTCGAGCGTGATCGCGAAGTAGCGCGTCGAGATCACGGTGTCGAGCAGCTCGCGCAGCATCAGGTCGAGACGCGCGAAGCTCGGGCCCGGATCGTCGTGGCGATACACGGGCAGGTCGGCGAGCGTATAGCCCTTCGAGAACGTCATCAGCTGGCCTGCGAGGCGCAGCAGTTCCTGGAACAACCGCTCGGGATGCAGCGCCGCATGCTGGTGCAGGTGAGCGAGCGTCGCAAACGCGGCGTTCGCGGTGTGCAGCAGCCAGAACGATGCGATGTCGCCCGAGCGGAACTCGATGATGTTCTTCGACGGCTCGCGATGAAAGCCGTACAGCGCGTTGACCTTCGCCTGCAGCGCGTCGACGAGCTGGCGCAGCCGCTGGTGCAGGATCGGCGACGCGTCGATCGCGAGGCACGGCGGCACGAAGCTGTCGTCGATCTCGAAGCCGGACGTCGCGGTGCGGCGCACGCGCACGAGCGGCACCGACAGCAGCTGGTCGCGCGGCTCGCTGTGCGCGATCAGCTTGACCTGCGTCTTCAGGAACGTGATGTCGGCTTCGGCGGCGTCGGTGAAGTTGTCGGCGACACTCGTCTGCTCGCTGACGAAACGCGTCATGAAGCCGGCGGCCGGATCGTCGCTGTAGTTGGTGCCGTTCTCGCGCAGCGGGTGCAGCGCGAGGTAGAACACGAATTCGTTGATGCCGTCGGGCAGCGTGTCGAGCGCGATCGGCGGCGGCAGGTCGTCGGCCTGCGGCGCGGCATACAGCGCGCCGTCCTGGAACACGAGCGCGAGTTCGGCTACGCGCAGCACGTTGCTGCCGAGCGCATCGCGGTCGATGCGCACCGAGCGCACGCCCCAGTTGTACGGCTGGATCGCCTGGATGGATTCGAACAGGCGCGCCTCGTGGTAGGCGTCCTGCCGCTGAAAGTGTTGAGGCCGGAGGAACAGCCCTTCCCCCCAAAGCACCTTGGCCGAATAGCTCATGTCAAATCCGGTTAATGTGGCGTTGCGATGTAATCGATTTGTTCATGCCCGAATTAAATCGCCAATTTGTTAACTCTTGTTAATTGACACTCGTGCGTCATGTTTAACCGCAGGTGACCGACGAAAGCATATTCAGCGGTTGCGAAGGCGCACCTTGTTGCGGTGCGATGACGGAGCCATCGGTGACCGTCATCGCGCAATTATGCAGGCCGATGATTATGCCGGATTTCTCCGACTTTGCCGGATCGAACGTCAGTTTCCATCGCTGGATTGCGGGATCACGAAACAGAGCGACGATGCCGAATGCCTGCGCTTCGCGCGATACCTTTTCGGTCGCTGTATAGCGCTGGCCCGGAATCAGCGTGATTTCACGCACGTTGAGCAGATCGGCGCCCAGCGCTGCCTTTTCCTTGGTCGGATCGGTGAACGCATCGAACGGCGCCTGCTGGAACGAAGTCGGATCCTTTAGCGCGTAGAGCCTTACTACTAATGCGAGCGGCTTGTGATCGTTCGCGGCGTTGAGATTGGGCGCGGCGGCGAGCGTGAGCCCGATATTGCGCGGCGGCTTCTGGGCATCCGGCAGTTCGGGCTTGCCGATGCCGGCAGCCTGCATCACGGCGCCCGCGGCGGAACCGAGCAGCGGGGCGGCCGCGCATCCGGCCAGGAGCGCGCAGGCGATCAGCGGCAGCGCATAGCGAATCATGGACGATCTCATCGTATTTCTGGCGTGCCGCCTTTAACTCCCCTGTCAAAACTACCGGGCCTTTCCGCGTTCGCCGCGAATGCCCGGCGTATCTGCCGTTCAACTATTAAGCACACTGCGCTGCATCGCGCCTTCGGAAATTTTTTCCGTCATCCGGGCAATGCGCTGCAGAGCAAGTAAAACTTGCGCATTCCGGCCGATGGAAAAGCCGCCGTCGGGCTGCTGCCAGAGGCGTTTCGAGGGGGTAGCGCACGGTTTTAAAAGGAATTACTCTGCACGCAGCGATTGAATTATGAAAAATTGATCGGTACTATACCCGCGCGCTTCTTGCAAAGCAAAAGAACCAGATTCTCAATGATTTTAATACTCACGCGCCGGTGGATATAACGATGAAAGACCGTCTCTTCGCAAAACTTTCTGGGGTAGTGCTGGCTTGCGGCGTGATCGCCGGTTGTGCGAGCCAGCCGCCGGCGCCGCCGACTGCCGAGGTGTTCAACAAGTCGCTGGCCGATGCGGACGCCGTTGCGAAATCGGGTGATCAGGACAAGGCGCTCGGCCTGTACCAGCAACTCGCGAAGTCGGATCCGACGCGCGAGGAACCGTGGTCGCGCATCGCGCAGATCCAGTTTGCACAGAACCACTATGGCCAGGCGATCGTCGCCGCGCAGGAAGCACTGCAGCGCGACGCGACCGACCGCCAGGCGAAGAGCGTGCTTGCCGTCGCGGGCCTGCGGATCGCGACGCAGTCGCTCGGCGAGCTGCGCCAGGATTCGTCGCTGGCCGGCGACGCGAAGTCGGACGCGCAGGCGCTCGCGAAGCAGCTGCGCGATACGCTCGGCGAATCGGCGCTGTTCCCGCCGGAGCAACGGGGCGCGAAGACGCGCACGACGCGCCGCGTGATTCATCGTCCGAAGGCGGGTGCCGCACCGGCCGCCGAGGCAGCGGCTGCTGCAACCACCGCGCCGACGCCGCCCGTCGCGCCGCAAAAGGGTGGCGCCGATCCGTTCAGTGCCCTGCGCTGACCGAAACTGACGCGATAACCACAACTAACCTGGGAGCCGTCGAGATGGCCAAGAAAGAAAGCATTCAGAAAAGCTTGCAGAAGATACGGCCGCCGCGCGTCCAGCTGACCTACGAGGTCGAGAAGGGCGATGCGATCGAGGTGAAGGAACTGCCGTTCGTCGTCGGGGTCGTCGGCGATCTGGCGGGCCAGTCGGAAGTCGAGCAGCCGAAGCTGCGCGACCGCAAGTTCGTCAACATCGACCGTGACAACTTCGACGACGTGATGAAGGCGATCGAGCCGCGCGCCGCGTTTCAGGTGGAAAACCGCCTGAGCCCGGAAGGCGGCAAGTTCGCGGTCGACCTGAAGTTCCGTTCGCTGTCGGATTTCAGCCCGGACGAAGTCGTCGAGCAGGTCGAGCCGCTGCGCCGTCTGCTCGAGGCGCGCTCGAAGCTCGCCGACCTGCGCAACAAGCTCGCCGGCAACGACAAGCTTGAGGATCTGCTGTCGGAAGTGCTGAAGAACACGCAGCAGCTGCAGGAGCTCGCGAAGGGCACGGGCGGCGACAAAGACGGCGAATGACGACGGAGTGTTGAGATGAACCAGCAAACGGCTGCGGCCCAAGCGAGCGGCGCGGAATACGCCGCCGGGACTTCGCTGCTCGACGACATCGTCGAGAAGAGCAAGGTCGCGAAATCCGATTCCGAGCATGCGCGCGCGAAAGACCTGATCGGCGAGCTCGTGCACCAGGTGCTCGACGGCACGGTGATCGTGTCGGACAACCTGTCGGCGACGATCGACGCGCGCGTCGCGGAACTCGACCGCCTGATCTCCACGCAGCTGTCCGCGGTGATGCACGCGCCGGAATTCCAGCGCCTCGAAAGCACATGGCGCGGGATGGACTACCTGGTCAAGGAAAGCAACACCGGCCAGACGATCAAGATCAAGGCGCTGCACGCACCGAAGCGCGACCTCGTGCGCGACTTCAAGGGCGCGAGCGAGTTCGACCAGAGCGCGCTGTTCAAGAAGGTCTACGAAGAAGAGTTCGGCACGTTCGGCGGCTCGCCGTTCGGGGCGCTGATCGGCGATTACGAGATCTCGCGCCAACCGGAAGACATGTACTTCATCGAGCAGATGTCGCACGTCGCGGCGGCCGCGCATGCGCCGTTCATCGCGTCGGCGTCGCCGGAGCTGCTCGGCCTCGAGTCGTTCTCCGACCTCGGCAAGCCGCGCGACCTCGGCAAGGTGTTCGACACGGTCGAATATGCGAAGTGGAAGTCGTTCCGCGACGCCGAAGATTCGCGCTACGTCGGCCTCACGCTGCCGCGTTTCCTCGGCCGCCTGCCGTTCAATCCGAAGGACGGCCAGACCGCGGAGAACTTCAACTTCGTCGAGGATGTCGACGGCACCGAGCACGACAAGTACCTGTGGTGCAACGCGGCGTGGGCCTTCGCGGCACGCCTGACAGCTGCGTTCGACGACTTCGGCTGGTGCGCGGCGATTCGCGGCGTCGAAGGCGGCGGCCTCGTCGAGGATTTGCCGACCCACACGTTCAAGACCGACGACGGTGAAGTCGCGCTGAAGTGCCCGACCGAAATCGCGATCACCGATCGCCGCGAGAAGGAGCTGAGCGACCTCGGCTTCATCCCGCTCGTCCATTGCAAGAACTCGGATTACGCTGCGTTCTTCGCCGCGCAATCGGTGCAGAAACCGAAAAAATACAGCACCGACAGCGCGAATGCGAACGCCGTCCTGTCCGCCCAGCTTCAGTACATCTTCTCGGTATCGCGCGTGGCGCACTACCTGAAGGCGATGATGCGGGACAAGATCGGCAGCTTCGCATCGGCGCAGAACGTGGAGACTTTCCTCAACCGGTGGATTTCGCAGTACGTCCTGCTCGACGACAACGCATCGCAGGAACAGAAAGCGCAATTCCCGCTGCGCGAGGCATCCATACAAGTGTCGGAGATTCCGGGCAAGCCGGGCTCGTATCGTTCGGTCGCGTTCCTGCGCCCGCACTTTCAGCTCGACGAACTCTCGATTTCTCTGCGACTTGTCGCTGATCTGCCCAAACCGGCAAATTCATAAGCGAGCAAATCGCCCGGGCGGGCCGCCTGGGTAGGACGTTAAAACCACCTCTTTGGGGAGTCGAAGGGCCATGTTACATATGCACTTGCAGTTTGGTAGTCCCGCGGTGAAGGGCGAGTCCGCGGACAAGGACCACCAGGGCTGGATCGAGCTGAAATCGTGGGATCACTCGATCGTTCAACCGCGTTCGGCAACCGCATCGACCGCAGGCGGTCACACGATGACGCGCTGCGAGCACGGCGACATGATTTTCACGAAGGAAATCGATTCGTCGAGCCCGCTGCTGTACCAACACGCTTCGGGCGGCACCACGTTCGATGAAGTGACGGTCCATTTCTCGCGCGCAGACGGTGAAGGCAAGCGCGTGCAGTACCTGGAAGTGAAGCTCAAGTACGTGATCATCTCGAGCATCGCGCCGAGCGTCCGCGAAGAAGGTCTGCCGCTCGAGACGTTCTCGCTGAAGTACGCGGCCGTGCAGTGGAAGCAGACCCAGCAGAAGATCGGCGGCAACCAGGGCGGCAACACGCAGGGCGCCTGGAGCCTGACGAAGAACGACAAGACCTACGCGGTCTAACGTCGGTTGCGGCAACGGGGCGCGTCGCGTCCCGTTGCCGTTTTCGCTGTGTACGCCGGCCGATGAAACGATTCGAACCCAGTTTTCTCGACAAGTTGTTCGACGATGAACCGCACCTGCCGGCCTCGGCCGCGATGCGGCAATTGTCGCTGGACGAGCTCAAGAACACGGTCGCCCGCGACGTCGAGGCGATCCTCAATACCCGTATCGCGCACACCGAAATCGAGCTGGCCGCACTGCCGGAATGCCAGAAGTCGGTGCTGACCTACGGGCTGAACGATTTCGCGGGGCTGAGCCTCGCGAGTCACTACGATCGCGCGTTCATCTGCAAGTCGATCCAGCAGGCCATCGCGCGCCACGAGCCGCGACTGCAGCAGGTGCAGGTGACGTTCGAGCTGAACGAGCAGTCGACCAACGCGCTTTACTTCGCAATCCAGGCGCTGCTCGTCGTGCATCCGGCCGAGGAGCCGGTCAGTTTCGACGCGATGCTGCAGCCGTCGACGCTGCAGTATTCGGTCACGCGCGCACGCGCTGCAAGAATGCTGTAAATCAAGCCGCCGAGCGGGCCGGACCGCCCGGTGGTGGATCAGGGTCCGGCAGGAAATATTGAGGTTCGGGGTCGTCGATGGAAGAATTGCTGCCGTATTACGAGCGCGAATTATCGTTTTTGCGGCGCTATTCGCGAGATTTCGCCGAACGCTATCCGAAGATCGCCGCGCGGCTCGCGTTGTCCGGCGAGCACTGCGAGGATCCGCACGTCGAGCGGATGATCGAGTCGTTCGCGCTGCTCGGCGCGCGGATCAACAAGAAGCTCGACGACGATTACCCGGAATTCACCGAAGCGCTGCTGGAAGTGCTGTATCCGCACTACCTGCGGCCGTTCCCGTCGTGCTCGATCGCGCAGTTCACGCCAGCTTCGCCCGGCCAGCAGACCGAACCGGTCGTGATCGATCGTGGCACTGAACTGAAGAGCCGTCCGATCCGTGGCGTGCAGTGCCGGTTTCGCACCGCCTATGACGTGACGCTCGCGCCGATCCGCATTTCGGAAGCGCGCTACACGCCGGTCGCGCTCGCGCCGAGCGCGACAGTGCTGCCGTCCAACGCGACGGGCGTGATCTCGATCACATTCGAGTCGCTCGCCGCGCAGCTCGATCTCGGCGCACTGAAGCTGCCGACGCTGCGCGCGCACCTGCACGGCGAACAGTCGTTCGTCGCCGCGCTGACCGACTGCCTGTTCGTCAACGTGCTCGGCGCGTATGTCGAGCCCGAACGCAACGGCCGCTGGACCGCGTTGCGCAAGCTGCCGATCGCGCACGCCGGCTTCGACGAGGACGACGCGCTGATCGACTATCCGGCGAAGTCGCACCCCGCGTATCGCCTGCTCACCGAATACTTTGCGTTCTCCGACAAGTTCGATTTCGTCGACTTCGACATCGCGGCGATCGCACGCGCGACGGGCCGCTGTCAGCGCGCGACGCTGCATCTCGTGCTGCAGGACGTGCGCAGCGATTCGCACGTCGCGCGGCTGCTCGAACTGCTGACGGCGAGCCACTTCCGGCTGTTCTGCACGCCGATCGTCAACCTGTTCCGCCAGCACGGCGAGCCGATTCGCATCACGCACCGCGCCGTGTCGTACCCGGTGATCGCCGAAGCGCGCCGCGCGTTCGCGTACGAGGTGTACTCGATCGATTCGGTGAAGCTCGTCCGGCAGCAGGCGCATGAAGAGTCGGTGATCGAGTTCCGGCCGTTCTATTCGCTGCATCACGGCGAGTCGGCGCGGATCGGTCATTACTGGTTTGCGCGCCGCAACGACTGGGTCGCGCAGAAGAGCCCCGGCTACGAAACCGAGATCTCGATCGTCGACATCGACTTCGAGCCAACGTCGCCGCAGACCGACACGCTGAGCCTCGATCTCACCTGCACGAACCGCGACCTGCCGTCGATGCTCGCGTTCGGCCTCGAAGGCGGCGACCTGTTCCAGGAAGGCGGCGCGCAGACGAGCGGCATCTCGCTCTTGCGGCGCCCGACGCAGAGCGTGCGTTTCGAGCGCGGCCGTGCCGCGCACTGGCGGCTCGTGTCGCACCTCGCGCTGAACCACGTGTCGCTGGTCGCGCACGGGCTCGCGCCGCTCAAGGAAATGCTGACGCTGTACGACCTGCGGCGCACCGCCGTGTCGATGCGTCAGATCGACGGGCTGACCGGCGTCGAGCAGCGCGGCGCCGTGCAGTGGCTGCCCGGCAAGCCGTTCGCGACCTTCGTGCGCGGCATCGAGATCCGCCTGACGATCGACGAGGAACACTTCGTCGGCGCGAGCCTCGCGTCGTTCGTGCGCGTGCTCGACAGCTTCTTCGGGCTGTATGTCCACCTCAACAGTTTCGTTCAACTAGTCGTCGTGTCGAAGCGCACCGGCGAGGAGATTATCCGATGCAAGCCCCGAACCGGCGAATCGATCCTGGCGTAGTCGACGCGCTGCTCGACGAGCCGCACCGCTTCGAGTTCTTCCAGGCGGTGCGCGTGCTCGAAGGGCTGTTCGCGCGGCAGGCGTCAGATGCGCCGGGCGCTTGGCGGCAGGGTGACGTCGTCGCGCAGCGCATCGAATTCCGCAACACGCTGTCGCTCGGCTTCCCGCCGAGCGAGATCGAAGGCGCCCGCTCGTTCGACGATGGCGGCACGCTGCTCGATTCGGGCGAGGAGCGCGGCGCCGCGCTCGCGGCCGGCGAGCTTGGCCACGTTGAGCTGACGCCCGCGTTCTTCGGGCTGCTTGGCGGGCAGGGCGCGCTGCCGCTGCACTACACCGAGCAGATCGTCGCGCGCGAGCACCTGAAGCGCGACCACGCGGCCCGCGCGTTCTTCGATGTGTTCTCGAACCGCGCGACCGCGCTGTTCTACGCGGCGTGGAAAAAATACCGGCTGCCGTTCCATTACGAACTCGATCGCGACGAGCGCTACCTGCCGCTGCTGCTCGCGATCGCCGGGGTGCCGAGCGACGAGGTCCGCGACAGCCTCGCGGCCGGCGCGGGCGGCGTGCTCGACGAGGCCGTCGCCGGCTACGCGCTCGCCGCGCGGCACCGGCCGATGTCGGCCGCGTACCTGCAGCGCACGCTGTCCGATTACTTCCGCGTGCCGGTGAAGATCGACCAGTTCGTCGGCAAGTGGTACGACGTGCCGCCTGACCAGCTCAGCGTGCTCGGCGAGGTCAACGCGGTGCTCGGCGCGACGGCGCTCGTCGGCGAACGGGTGTGGCAGCGCGACATGCGCGCGCGGATCGTCGTCGGCCCGCTGTCCAAGCGCGACTACGAGGCGTTCCTGCCCGGCGGCGCGCAGGCCGTCGCGCTCGAGCGGATGCTGACGCTGCTCGCCGGCGTCACGCTCGAATACGAGGTGAAGCTCGTGCTGAAGCGCATCGAGGTCGGCGCGAGCGTGCTCGGCGCGGGCTCGCGGCTCGGCTGGGACGCGTTCCTTTGCACACGCGACGCGGTCGACGACCGGTCGGATGCACGCTACGAACTGCATGTGATTCACTGATTCCGAACGACAACAAAGACGCAATCGAACCTGAGATCGACGCCATGAGCACGCCCCTGAAGACCCTGATCACGAAACTGAACCCGCTGTGTCGGCACGCGACCGAGCGGGCGGCGAGCGCGTGCCTGGCGCGCGGCCATTACGAGGTCGATCTGGAGCACTTGTTCCTTGCGCTGCTGGACGAAGCGACGGGCGACCTGCCGCTCGCGCTGCGCGCCAGCCGCGTCGATCCGCATGCGCTGCGTGCCGATCTCGAGCGCGAACTCACGCGCCTGAAGACGGGCAATACGCGCACGCCGGTGTTCTCCGTGCACTTGATCGCGCTGTTCGAACAGGCGTGGCTGATCGCATCGCTCGATTCGCAGCTCGGCCGCATCCGCTCGGGGCACCTGCTGCTCGCGCTGCTGACCGCACCCGATCTCGCGCAGTTCGCGCAGCGCATGTCGTCGCAGTTCGCGGAAATGAACGTGACGGACCTGAAGCACAAGTTCGACGAGATCATGGCCGGCTCGAGCGAGGCCGAGCCGCGCCAGGCGGAGGTGGAAGGCGACGACGTTGCGTCGGCCGCTGACGGCGCCGCGCCCGCGGCCGGCCCGTCGAAGACGCCCGCGCTCGACACGTACACGACCAACCTCACGCAGCGCGCACGCGACGGCAAGATCGACCCGGTGATCGGCCGCGAAGCGGAGATCCGCCAGGCGATCGACATCCTGATGCGCCGCCGCCAGAACAACCCGATCATGACCGGCGAGGCCGGCGTCGGCAAAACGGCGGTCGTCGAGGGCCTCGCGCTGCGGATCGCGGCCGACGACGTGCCGCCGCCGCTCTCCGGCGTCGCGCTGCACGTGCTCGACATGGGCCTGCTGCAGGCCGGCGCGAGCGTGAAGGGCGAGTTCGAGAACCGCCTGAAGAGCGTGATCGACGAGGTGAAGAAGAGCGCGCATCCGATCATCCTGTTCATCGACGAGGCGCACACCATCATCGGCGCGGGCGGCCAGGCCGGCCAGAACGACGCGGCAAACCTGCTGAAGCCGGCGCTCGCGCGCGGCGAGCTGCGCACGATCGCCGCGACGACGTGGAGCGAATACAAGAAGTACTTCGAGAAGGATGCGGCGCTCGCGCGGCGCTTCCAGGTCGTGAAGGTCGAGGAGCCGAGCGAGCCGCTCGCGGCCGCGATGCTGCGCGGGATGTCCGGCCTGATGGAGAAGCACTTCAACGTGCGGATCCTCGACGATGCGATCACCGAGGCCGTACGCCTGTCGCATCGCTACATCAGCGGCCGTCAGCTGCCGGACAAGGCGATCAGCGTGCTCGACACCGCGTGCGCGAAGGTCGCGCTCGCGCACAGCGCGACGCCGGCGGCGATCGACGACACGAAGAAGCGCATCGAGCGCATCGACGCGGAAATCGCGTCGCTGGAGCGCGAAGCGGCGGGCGGTGCGTCGCACGACGAGCGACTCGGCGAGCTGCGCGGCGCCCGCGACACGACGCTCGCGCAATTGACCGAGGACGAGGCGCGCTATGAAGCCGAGCGCGCGATCGTCGCCGAGATCACCGAACTGCGCGACACGCTCGACAAGGCACGCGGCCCGTCGGAAGACGGCGAGCCGGTCGACGTGCCGGCCACGCGCGAGAAACTGGCCGAACGCGTCGCGGCGCTGCATGCGCTGCAGGGCGGCGAGCCGATGGTGCCGCTGCAGGTCGACGGCCATGTGGTCGCCGAGATCGTCGCCGCGTGGACGGGCATTCCGCTCGGCCGGATGGTGAAGGACGAGATCGACACCGTGCTGAACTTGCAGCCGCTGCTCACTGCACGCGTGATCGGCCAGGATCATGCGCTGGACGCGATCGCGCAGCGCGTGCGTACCGCGACCGCGAACCTCGAGGATCCAAACAAGCCACGCGGCGTGTTCATGTTCGTCGGGCCGTCGGGCGTCGGCAAGACCGAGACGGCGCTCGCGCTGGCCGACATCCTGTACGGCGGCGAGCGCAAGATGGTCACGATCAACATGAGCGAGTACCAGGAAGCGCACAGCGTGTCGGGCCTGAAGGGTTCGCCGCCGGGCTACGTCGGCTATGGCGAGGGGGGCGTGCTGACCGAGGCCGTGCGCCGCAACCCGTATTCCGTCGTGCTGCTCGACGAGGTCGAGAAGGCGCACCCGGACGTGCTCGAGATGTTCTTCCAGGTGTTCGACAAGGGCACGATGGACGACGCCGAAGGGCGCGAGATCGACTTCCGCAACACGCTGATCATCCTGACGTCGAACGTCGGGTCGGCCGCGGTGATGCAGGCGTGCCTGAACAAGCCGGCGGAGGAACTGCCCGATCCGGACGCGCTCGCCGAGGCGCTGCGTCCGCAGTTGTACAAGACGTTCAAGCCGGCGTTTCTCGGCCGGATGAAGGTCGTGCCGTACTACCCGATTTCCGACGACGTGCTGGCCGAGATCATCGAGCTGAAGCTCGAACGGATCCGCCGTCGCATCGAAGCGAACCACAAGGCCGCGTTCGAATGGGACGAATCGCTCGTCGATGCGGTGCTCGCGCGCTGCACCGAGGTCGATTCGGGCGCCCGCAACGTCGACCATATCCTGAACGGCACGCTGCTGCCGGAGATCGCGGGCCACGTGCTCGGACGGATCGTCGACGGCGCGGCCATCGCGCGCATCGCGGTGCGCGCGGATGAGGCCGGCGAATTCGCGTACACCGTCGAATGAGCGCGGCCGCGCAACCCGCATTGATGAACTGACCGAACCATGCCGATCAATCTCCCCGAGCTGCTGACGCCGATCAGCGATGCATCACCCAGCGGCGACGACCTGCTGTTCTCGAACGAATTCGACGCGATCCAGGACGCGCGGCGCTATGACGATCCGACGCTCGACCAGGGCGAGTGGGTGACCGAGATCAAGGAGGCCGACTGGGGCTTCGTCGTCGATCACGCGGGCGAACTGCTGCGCACGCGCACCAAGGACCTGCGGCTCGCCGTGTGGCTGACCGAGGCGCTCGCGCTCGAGGACGGCATCATCGGCCTCACCGAAGGCTATGCGCTGCTGGAAGGCCTGTGCCGCGACTACTGGGACACCGTGCATCCGCTGCCCGAAGGCGACGACGTCGAATACCGGCTCGGCAACGTCGCATGGCTGTCCGGTCGCACGGCCGAGCTGCTGCGCGGCATTCCCGTGACGGAAGGCGCGTCGAACGCGTTCACCACGCTCGACTGGGAAGTCGCGCAGCATGTGGCGCAGGCCGTGAAGCGCGACCCCGAACACGCGGACGACATCGCGCGCGGCAAACCGTCGGTCGAGCAGATCGATGCGTCGCGGCGCGTGACGCCGATCGCGTTCTACACGGCGCTGCTCGCGAACCTGAAGGTGTTCGAGTTTGCGCTCGACGCGTTCGAGGAACGGCTCGTCGAACGCGCGGGCGATTCGGCGCCGAGCTTCCGGCAGACGCGCGACGCGTTCGAGACCGTGTACCGGCTCGCCGAGCGCTTTGCGCGCGAGCAGGGCTATACGGGCAGCGCGCCGCATGCGCCGTCGGCACCGCAGGCCCAGCCCGAGCGCATCGAGCCGAGCTTCGGCGACACGTTCCACACCGAGGAGACCCAAGTGCAGTCGCAGACCGCTCCGCGTCCGCCGGTGACGCACATGATCGCCGGCATCCAGAACCGTGCGCAGGCCGTCGACCAGCTGCGTGCGGTCGCACGTTACTTCCGCCAGACCGAGCCGCACAGCCCGGTCGCGTATCTCGCGGACAAGGCCGCCGAATGGGCCGACATGCCGCTGCACAAGTGGCTCGAGAGCGTCGTGAAGGACGACGGGTCGCTGTCGCATATCCGCGAGCTGCTCGGGGTGAGGCCCGACGAGCAGTCGTAAACGCAAAAGGGCGGCGCATGACTGCCGCCGCCCGTTGCCTGCCGGCCGCTCCGCGCGGAGCGGCACGCCTCCGTTACTGCCCCACCCGGAACTCGATCCGTCGATTCCGCGCGCGCCCATCCGCCGTGTCGTTCGGCGCGATCGGCTGATCCGGCCCGACACCCGTCGTCGTCATCTGCTGCGGCAGAATGCTCTTCGTGATCAGGTAACCCTTCACCGCATCCGCGCGTGCCTGGCTCAGCGCGATGTTCGACGTCCGGTTCCCCGAGTTGTCGGTGTGGCCGATGATGTCGACCGTGCGGTTCTGCATCTTCGACAACGCGGCCGCCATCTGGTCGAGAATCTGCTTGCCTTGCGGCGTGAGCGTCGCGCTGCCCGTCTCGAACTCGATCGTCCGGTTAGCGAGCGTCTGGTCGAGCACGCCCTGCTCGGATGCCGACACGCGCAGCCCGTTCTTGATCGTGTACGTCGGATTCAGCGTGTTCGCCATGTCGCTCGCGAGCTGCTGGCGCTGCGCTTCGTTGTGCACCTCGCCCTTCATCTCGATCTGCGTGCCGTTGATCTTCAACTGGCCCTTGCTGATCTGCTTGAGCTGCGCGCCGAGCAGCTTCTGCACGTTCGCGCTCCAGTTCGGCGGCGTCGCGACATCGCCGACCTCGATCTGGTCGACCACGTTCGCCGCGCCGTAGGTGTCGCGCAGCTTCTGTAGCACGGCGGCCTTGGTCGCCTCGTCGGGCACCTTGCCGCCGACCACCACCTGGCCGGGCGTCGCGTTCGCGGGCGGCGGCGTGATCGTGCCGGCCGTGCCGTGCACGACCGTGCCGGACGCCGTGGCCGGCGCGGTGCCGGGGTTCGTGTTCGCGGGCAGGGCGGCGGCCGCGACCGTGCCGTTGCCGACCGGCGTGACGGTCGCGCCGCCCGTGTTCTGTGCGCAGGCCGCGCCGCTAGCGACGAGGCCGGCGGCGACGAGGACTGCAACGAAGGGCGACAAGCGTGCGCGGCGGCGGACGTGAATCGTGCGTTGCATCCCGTCAGCCTCCGATGAACGCTTCGCGGAAGGCGTCGATGGCGACGCGCAGCGAGAGTTGCGGTTGGTCGAGGTAGCTGACGAGCTTGCTGATCTGATGATCGTTTTGCGCATGGGCGTCGATCCACTCGGGATCGTCGATGTCGATGTTGTGGGCGGCGTAGGTCTGCGGGTCGACGACGCTCAGCAGCGTCTTCGACGACGCGCCGTTGAAGCCGATGATCAGCCGTTCGCGCTCGGCGATCGTGCCGATGAAGATCGCGAGCTCGAAGTCGGCCTGCGCGACGAACGGTGCGATCAGTTCGAGCCAGAACGCGGCGACGAGGCTGCGATAGAACGGATCGACCGGCAGAGGCAGCGTGAGGCCGCGCTCGATGTGCGACGAACCGCTCTGCATCACGGGCCGCAGGAGCGAGCCGAGCGCGAGCATCGCGCCGCGCAGCCGGACCGGATGGCCGCTTTCGAGCAGCATCTGCTGCAGGCCGTACAGCGACTGGTGTTCGATGAAGTCGTTGAAGGTGCCGTCATGCGACGTGCCGGGGCCGCCGACGTCGATCGGCACCTGCGTGTCGCCGAGCGCCTGCAGCGCGCCGGGCGGCTCCTCCTTCGCGAGCAGCGGCGGCATCTGCGCGGCGACGCGCGACCACAGCCGCGCGAATGCGAGCGGGCTGCGCGCGAGGAACGCGAGCGGCCGGTCGACTTCCAGCGCGGTCGCGCCGAGGAACGGGAAGCGGCGCATCGACACGTCGTGGCTCGCGACCATGTGGCCCGCGATCGCGAGCTTGCTGCGCGAGCCGAGGAACGCGAAATGCATCGGCTTCGCATCCTCGTAGACGATCTTCCAGCGCGGATCTTCCGCGAGCAGTTCGAGCGCCTGCGCGATCCAGCGATCGAGCGTCTGCAGCAACTGCGGATTGTGCGGGCTCTTCACGAAGTCGCCGCGCGACGGAATCTTGCCGAAGTAGGCGATCTGTGCCTGAACGGTTTGCGTCATTGCGCCCCCTGTGCGTTCGTTGCGGTGGCGGCCGCGACGGCCTGTGCGGCCGCCGGCGCGCCCGTGCCGGCCTGCGTCGCGTTCTGCGCGGCGCCCGCGCTCGCGTCGGCGACCGACGACGGCAGCTGCAGGCCGCGCAGGCTCTGCTGCTGCGGCTGGTCGCCGCCGCCGCTGGTCGGCTGCGACGTGCTGATGATGCGCATCGTCACCGACACGTTCACGCTGCCCTGGACCCATGTGAGATCGAAGGTGCCGTCCGGGCGGCGCTTGCGCTGCGCGGAGTTGATCAGCTTCTCGAGACCGTAGCGGCCCGGCTCGTTGACGAGCTGCACCGTGCGGCCGTCGAAGGTCGTCGCGGACAGCGTCGCGCCCGGCGAACCCTGCGGGTTCGGCCACACGAAGTTGGTCCACTGCGGCGGCGTGTTGCGGTAGCGCAGCTGCTGGCCGTCGATCGCGATCGTGTATTCCGTCGTGCCCGTGCTCGGCTGCGGCAGGATCTGGAACACGGTCTGCGGCTCGGACGCCGCGGCCGCGCCGCCTGCGGCGCCGCCGGCGAGCGGGGCGACCCAGCGCGCGAAGCCGTTCGTGAAGTCGGGCGTGAGGCCGATGCCCATGTCGCCCCACGTGCGGGCCGCGAGCGTGTCGCCGCGACGCACCGCGAGCGGGCCCAGCGTCGTGCCGACGAACTTCGCGATCGCACCGTCCGGACCGAACACCTGCGCGATTTCACCGGCGCCGGCCTCGACCTTCGCATTCGCGGCGAACGGGTACTTCGTCGCGAGCGAGTTCTGGAACGGCTGGTAGACCTGCGCGTTCCACACCTTGTTGACTTCGGCGCTGGCCGGCTGGATCACCACCGAGAACGCCTGCATCAGCGGGCGCACCAGCAGCGGGCGCAGCGACTTGCGTTGCGAATCGGTGAGGCCGGTCAGCATCTGCTCGTCGACGAACTTCAGCGAATCGGCGAGTTCCGAGCCGTTGCCGTCGAGCGTCTGCTGCATCAGCTGGCGCGCGCCGGGGCCGGGGTCGCCCTGGTTCTTGATCACGTTGAAGCGCGTGCGGACCTTCGACAGCGACTCCATATAACCCTTGAGCATCGACGTGCCGTCGTGCGTCGCGACGATCCGCGCGAGCCCGATGAACTCCTGGCCGATCGGACCCATCGGCACCTCGGCCGGATTACCGTTGATGTCGATGTTCGCGGCTGCCATCTGGCCGGCCGGCGAGCGCGTGAACAGTTGCTTGACCCAGTTCACGACACCCGTCTGCGCCTTCTTGATCGTCACGTTCGCGAGCGACGGGTTGTCCCACGACGTCTGGTCGTACGCGGTCTCGAGGATCTTGCGGATCGGCGAATCCTGCGGGTCGCCGAGGCGGTTCATCCCGTCGACGGCCTGGCCGAAGCTGCTGAAACCCTGCACCGCGATGCCCTGCATGAACTTCTGCCAGTGCTGCGCGTATTCGGTCTTGTACATGCCGACGAGCGTCTTCTGGATCTGCTCGGGGCTGCCTTCCAGCGTCAGGTCGTCCTGCGTCGACGTGTTCAGCACCCAGTCCTTCGCTTGCAGCTCCTTGGTCGCCGCGTCGCGGATCGCGGGCTGCACGTAGTCGAACCACGCTTCACGCGTGAACGTGCCCGGAATCGCATAGCTGCCGGCGACCAGGCCCTGGTTGCCGTCGCCGACGATGCGTGCGATGGTCATCGGCGCGAAGCGGGTCGACGCGCGGGCCTTGATTTCCTCGTAGACACGCTGGCGGGCCGGCATGCCGCGCACGACGCGGCGCAGGTTCTCGCGGGTCTGGTCGACCAGTGCGAGGTTCGCGTCGATCATCGGCCAGTCGTCGTCGTTCACGCGCGACAGATAGAACGAGATCATGCGCTCGGCGCTCTTGATCATCTCGTCGCGCGGCATGTTGCCGCGATTCGTCTCGAGCCAGCCGCGCCAGAAGCGTGCGAGCTGGTCGGTCAGGTGCGCCTGTTCGACGTGACGCTTGTCGGACAGCATCAGGTAGGTCTTCAGCGCGTTGTACGCGTCCTGCACGTTGGTCGGCGACGCGTCGCTGTACAGCCCGCCCTGCGGTGCGGCCGGCTGCTGCTGCGGCGCCGCGGCCGTCGCGGCGGATGCGCCTTGCGCGGCGCCGGCCAACGGTGCGGCGCCCGGCGGGTTCGTCGAGACCGGCAGCGTGCCGCCCTGCACGGCACCCGATTCGGGCGGGCGCGTCATCGGCACGAGCTGTTCGGGGTGCGCGTTCACGTCCTTCATGAACGACGCGAGGTTCTGCGAGACCGGTGCCAGCAGGATCTGGCGCACGCCGTTGTAGTACTCGGTCAGCAGGTGCTGCTCGAGACGGTCGCCCTGGTACAGGCCGAGCGACACCGACACCGGCTTGTCGCGGCGGAACTGCTCGAGCTGTTCGATCCGGTCTTCGAGAATGTCCATCGCCTGCAGGCGCGACTGCAGGTCGTTGCGGCCCTGCTGCAGGCGCGTGACGTTGTCGAGGTCGGCCTGCACGTTCGCGACGAGCTGCTGGTTGCCGATCGTCGACCAGGTCCAGCCGCCGAGCGCCAGCGCGAGCGCCGCGACGAAGCCGAAGAAGGTCGCGTAGCGCAGCCGGGTCTTGGTCGGGCTCGCGAACTGGCGTACGGTCTGGCGGTCGGCGAAGATCACCTTCGAGAACAGGTCGCGCAGGAAGAAGCCGTTCTTCGAGAACGCGCTGTGCGGTTTCGGCAGCGCACTCGCGTCGAGGCCGAAGCGGTGCGCGATGCGCTGCGCGGCCGCGCTGTTGGTTTCGCCTTCCTGCAGTGCGCTGGTGAAATAGAAGCCGCGGAAGATCGGCTTGTACTGGAACGGGTTGTTCTCGAACAGCGTCGCGAGGAATGCGCGCAGCGACGGCTTGATCGTCGAGAATTCGAGCGGGAAGCTCAGCTGGCCCGGCGACAGCTGGTTGCCGCGCGACAGCGACAGCTGCGCGACGCTGATCTCCTTCAGCCCTTCGTAGAGTTCCTCGAAGTGCGTGTCGAACTGTGCCACGACATCGCGCTTGTCGTCGGGCTCGTAGGGCAGGGTGGCGCCCCACACGCGGTCGTATTCGTGCTTGTCGCTGCTGCTGAAGAATTCGGTGAAGCCGGTGATCAGGTCGGCCTTCGTGAACATCACGTAGACCGGTGCGAACACCTCGAGCTTCTCCGTCAGCTCCTGAACGCGCTGACGAAGGTTTTTCGCGAGGTTGATCGCGAATTCGGGGCGGTTGCCGGTGAGTTCGGCGATGCTCGCGGTGACGATGATGCCGTTGATCGGCGCCTTCGGACGGTAGCGCTTCAGCAGGCCGAGGAAGCCGAGCCATTCGCTGCGGTCTTCCTCGTGCACCGAGTAGCGGCCGGCCGTGTCGAGCAGGATCCCTTCGGTCGTGAAGAACCAGTCGCAGTTGCGCGTGCCGCCGATGCCGTGGATCACGGCGCTGTTCTTGTCCGCGAACGGAAACTGCAGGCCCGAGTTCAGCACGGCGCTGCTCTTGCCCGCGGCCGGGTTGCCGATCACGATGTACCACGGCAGTTCGTACAGCGCGGAGCCGCCCGACACCTGGCCGATCTTCGACGTCTTGATCGTCTTCACCGCATCCGACAGGCGCGTGCGCAGCACGTCGAGGTCGGCGGTCTTCGTGTCGGGCGCGAGCGCGGCCGCGGCCGGCGCGGCGATCTTGCCGGTTTCCGCCTGCTCTTCCAGCACCTGGCCGAGCTGCTGGTTCGCGCGCTTCACGCGCCAGCGGCGCCACAACGCGACGCCGAGCCACAGCACGAGGATCGCCGCGAAGGCGACCGCCGCCCACAGGAGCGGCAACTGCAGCATGTCGGCGACGATGAAGAGAATCGCCGCTAGCGCGACGATCCCGACAATCGAGAGCGTACGCGGATGAGTCAGCACGTTGAGGATGCGTTGCATAGGACGTTCAGGTTCCGGGGCGATTCAGTGAGGCGACGCAGGCGCGCCGAGCGGCAAGAGTGGCGCTGCGATGTGTCGCCATGCTGTCAAACGGGATGAAGGGGGCTGGCATCAATGCGCCCGCGGCATCGGAGAAGGCGCGCGCAATAATGAAAGGACGCTGTGAGAATTAAAACGGAAGCGGCGGCCTGAAAAAATCGCGCAACGGAATGCCCGATCGATTGCGCCGCCCAAATCGTTTCCTGCCGGGTGATTAAAAAGCCCCATGCCGCCCTCATTATTTCTTGTCCGGCAGCCCTGACTAGCTGCCGCGTCCCAGTTTAAAACCGGGTTTATGGTATTCCACGTGCCCGAGATCCATCATTTTCCATCGGCCTCCCCAGGTCAGGCCGACCTGCTCGGCAACCTGTCCGTACAACTGGTAGCCGCGCATCGCCCAGGGATCTTTCTCGGAAATGACCAGCTTGCCGTCGCGCAGAAACGCGTTGTCGGCCGCCAACCCGAACTGGTGATAACTCTGGAAAGCCGCCGCATTGGTCACATTGGTGCCCATCTGCGCGAGCCGGTTCTGCCGTTCCGGACTCCGATAACCTTCCAGCAGCGCCATTTCGTAACCATATTGTTCGTGCATGATCTTATAGACCAGCAGCAAACGCGTACGGAAATCGGGATCCAGCAGGTTCCAGTCGCGGCTCGCATCCTTGAGCGCCGGCCGCACCTGTTCGACTTCCTTCGTGGCAAAGACTTCCGGCGGCAACGGTGGCGGCGGCACGAGTTGTTCGCCTTGCAGCAGCGCAGCGATCTTCTCGTCGGGCACGCGCGCCGTGTCGTCGTATTGAAACAATTGCCGACCGCGTAACGCAATGGCCACCAATGGCGGCGTCGCAAGAATACCTGCCGACACCATAATCATCAAGCGTCGCCGAATCAGTAAATTTTGCACATCACTTAATGCGCCGCGCGTAACGGTTGCCGATTTAACAATTTGACTTCGCGTGCGTGCGGCGCGATCGTTCGCACGGCGCGTCAGGCGGCCGTGAAACTGGGCGACGGTTTCGAAAACGGTCGCCCGGATACCCGGTAAAAGCAACAGTGCCGCAACCGCGACGGCAAGGGCGAAATAGGCGACGAGTGCGACGGCAATCAATGAAATCCCCGGAAATTGGAATTGATTGTGTTTTGCAATGCTTGCTCTTAGAATCAGGCTGCTTTGAGAGGCCGGGCTATATTATCGCGGTGAATTAAACCAGGATTCAATGAGACGCTGAATGAGTGCGCCGGAAAATTCAAATTCGAAAACCCCGCCCAGCCTGTTGTCCGATACCAAACCGGCAGGCGAGGGTGGACCTCAGCAGTCGCGCATTCTCGCGAATCTGGAAGGACGTGTCACGCCGCCAGCCGAAGCGCCGCGCCGTTCGCTGAAGGGGCCGATCGCGGCCGTCGTCGCGCTGGTGGTCGCCGTCGGCGGCTGGGGCGCCTGGCGCTGGCAGCAGCAATCGGGCGAGCAGGCCGTCGTGGCCGCTGCGCCCGCGCAGGCACCCGCGAAAGCCGAGGCAGCCAGCGGCGCCGCCGTGCAGGTCGCGCAGAATGCAGCGTCGGCCACGCCCGCCGCGCAACCGGCGACGATCGTCAATGACGATGCGGCATCCCAGACCGTTGCGTCCGCATCGGGTGCGGACAGCAGCCGCTTGTCGCGCGCGCTCGCGAACGGTGCCGACGATGCATCGGGCGCAGCCACGGCAGGCGCCGTTGCCGCGACGGCCGCAGCAGCAGCGGCGACGAAAACGGCGAAGGCCGATACCGCGAAGGGCGACAAGGTCGCCGCACGCAGCAAGACCGATGCGAAGGCCGAAGCGAAGGCGGAAGCCCGCAAGTCTCATAAGGAACAGCAGGCGGAACTCGCGCAGGCGAAGAAGCGTCGCGATGCGACGACCCGCACCGCGAGCGGGAAGGCGTCCGGGAAGGACGATCCGGATGCGGACCTGCTCGCCGCGCTCGTCGCACGTACGAAGCCGGCCGACAAGAAGGCCGCCGCGCAGAAGGGGCAAGTCGTGCCGACCAAGACGGCCGCCACGACGGGCGGTTCGCTCGCATCGCGCGTGAAGGATTGCTCGGAACGCGGCTTCTTCGAGGATCAGCTGTGCCGCTGGCGCGTCTGCGACGGCCACTGGGGCAAGGATCCGGCATGCCCGACCGCCGCGCAGTCGGAGACGCGGCAGTAATCGACGGCTTCACGCCGACCCGCTCGTCGCACATGCGCCGCCCATCCGGGCGGCGCGTTGCTTTTGGGGCCGCGTGGCGCACGGACGGCCGCATGTGACAGTGTCACGAGAGCGACACATGCGTCGGGCATACGTTTCCTTTCATTTCCCGGCGCGGCGCGCGCCGCACGACCTTCGACACGATGGACCTGATCGTACAGACTTACGGCGCCGATACGTCCGGCATGGTGTGCGGATTCCGCTTCATCCCGGGCGGATCGGGCGCGATGCTCGATGCCGACGCGGCCGCCGCATGGCTGCGCACGTGCCGCGAGCGCGAGGCGGCCGCATCGGACGATTTCGTCTGGCTGCACTTCAATCTCGCGCACGGCGCGAGCGAGCGCTGGATGCGAACGCACCTCGGCTTGCCCGACAGCTTCTTCGAGTTCCTGCACGAAGGGTCGCGCTCGACGCGCATCGAGCAGGAGGACGGTGCGTTGCGCGCGATCGTCAACGACGTGATGTTCAACCTCGAACTGACGCCGTCGGAAATCGCGACGCTGTTCGTTCACGTCGAGCGACGCATCATGGTCACCGCGCGGCTCAAGCCGCTGCGCTCGGTCGACACGCTGCGCGCCTGCGTGCGCGACGGCGAGCGGTTCCGGTCGCCGGCCGAATTGCTCGTGCACCTGCTGCGCGACCAGGCCGACCTGCTGATCCAGATCATGCGGCGCACGAGTGTCGACGTCGATCGCATCGAGGATCGCTTCCTGTCGCAGCGGCTCACGTCGAACCGCATCGAGCTCGGTGCGATGCGCCGCACGCTGACGCGGCTGCAGCGCATGCTGGCACCCGAGCCCGGGTCGATCTTCCGGCTGCTCGCGAAGCCGCCCGCGTGGCTGCATCCCGAAGACGTGCAGGAGCTGCGCGAGTCGACCGAAGAGTTCTCGCTGGTGCTGGCCGACCTGTCGGGGCTCAACGAGCGGATCAAGCTGTTGCAGGAAGAGATCGGCTCGCGGCTCGACGAGCAGAACAACCGGACGCTCTTCACGCTGACGCTCGTGACCGTGATCGCACTGCCGATCAACATCGTCGCGGGTTTCTTCGGGATGAACGTCGGCGGCGTGCCGTTCTCCGAGAACAAGCACGGCTTCTGGCTGATGGTGCTGCTGGTCGCGGGCTTCACCGCGCTTGCCGCGTGGTGGGCGTTTCGCCGGCGCGACGATCGCTAGCCATGCCTTTGCGGATGCTGCGCGAACGGCAAAAAACAGGCCCCGCATGCGAGGCCTGCCGAAGGACGTGAAGGTTTGAACACCGGCCGGCGCCGCGTACCGCACGGCACCGGCCGGCCGGACCCTGTTACTGAACCAGCGTCTTGCGCGGCTTGAACATGCCCTGGTAGCGCAGCGACGGACGTTCCTTCACCGTCGGCGCGATGCCGCCGAAGCTCGGCGTCTGGCGCAGCTTCATCGCGGCCGGCGAAGCGACCGAGCCGATCGACGTCGAACGCGAAGCCGGGGCGAGGTTATTCGCGACGAGCAGCGCGGCCTCGCTCTTCAGGTTCGCGAGCAGCACCGGATCGGTCGAGCTGTTGACCTGCGTGAGCAGGCCGCTCCACGCGGCGTCGCTGTAGTTCACGACGTAGTAGTCGAGACCGCTCGGATCCGCGACCACCCCCGTGCAGCCGTCGATCCGCGTCTGCGCCTGCGTATCCTTCAGCGCGAACGTCGTGTGTTTCGCGAGACTCTGGCCGTACGCGAGCGTGATCGGTACCGTCCACTGCAGGCCCGGATACGCGTTCGTGTTCGGGAACGGCTGCTGTTTCAGCGTGACGACGGTCTGGTTCTTCGTCATGTCGCACTGCGTGTCGAGCGAGATCAGCGGCACGCCCGTCTGGCGCACGTAGCTGTCGCCGATCGGGCCGACCGGCTGGCCGCTCGCCTTCGACAGCGCGTCCCACAGACGCTTCGGCGTGCCGTTGCCGAACGAGTAGTCGACCAGGTACTGCTGCAGGCCGTGGCGCAGCGTCTGCTCGCCGAGATAGTTCTCGAGCGTCTTCAGCACATGGCCGCCCTTGTCGTACGTGAACGCGCTCGCGCTCAGCACGAAGTCGTTCGACGCCCAGTCGTTGAAGTTCGGCGCGACCGGGAACGCGTTCGGGCCGATGTCGCGATTGATCACGCGGTACTTGTTCTTCACCTGGTCGAGCCAGCTGAACTCGTCAGGGAAGAACTGGATCGTCGTCTTCGTCTCGAAGAACGTCGCGAACGACTCGTTGAGCCAGACGTTGTCCCACCAGTCGGTCGTGACGAGGTCTCCGAACCACTGGTGCGCGACTTCGTGCGTCAGCACCTCGTTACCGTAACGCGACATCGGCTGGCCTGGCTGCGGCAGGATGTCGTCCGCGAATTCGAGGATCGATCCCCAGTTCTCCATCCCGCCGAAGTTCAGGTCCTTCTGCTCCTTGAACGCGTCGTTCGCGGCGACCGTATCGAATTTCGTGAGCGGCAGCGGAATGCCCGTGTAGCGGTAGTAGAAGTCGAGCGCCTGCTTGGTGCGGTCCATCGCCGGCTTCGCCCAGTCGCTCATGCCCGGCGGCGTGAACACGCGCAGGTGCAGGCCGCCCTTGCTGCCCGGCAGCGGGCTCGAGAAATCGTCCTCGTAGGTGTCGAACATGCCGCCGCCGAAGAACAGCAGGTACGACGGCATTGGCGGCGTCTTCTCGAACTGCACGAGCTTGTAGCCGCCGCCGACGTTGGTCGACGGCTTCTCGGCCGCGTTCGATACGACGCGCCAGTTCTGCGGCACTTCGGCCGTCACTTCATAGGTCGGACGGAACGCCGGCTCGTCCCAGCCCGGGAACCACTGGCGCGCCAGGTTGGTTTCGCCCTGCGTGAGGATCGCGCCGCTCGTCGTGCCGTCGGTGCTCTTCAGGTCGACGCGGAACACGCCTTCGGCGGCCGAGCAGCCCGGATACGGATCGTCGCCGCAGCTGCCGCCGGTGTGGTTGACCGGATCGTCGTACGACTTGAAGTTGATGATGCCCGACCATTCCATGTGCAGCGAATAGTTGCCCGGCGAGATCGTGCCGGCCACCGGGCGCAGCTGGTAGAAGTCGCCCTTGTCCTGCGGCGTCGCGATCAGCTGGATGTTGCCCGGCTGCAGCGTGATGCGGCCGTTCGTGAACTTGATCCGGTGACCGGCGATCACGATATTGTTGACCGGCTTCAGCACCTTGATTTCGACATCGGCGCGCCCGTCGAACGCGTTCAGCGCGTCGTTCGGGCGGAACCACAGGCGGTAGTTGACCGGTATCACGGTGTCCGGCAGTTCGACAGGCGACACGCTCTTGTCGACGTTGGACGCGCTCGGCGGCGTGTTGGCGGCGGGCGACGAGCTCGAATGCGGCGCGCCGGCGGAACTGAGTGCGGAAGCCGAGCCCATGCCGCCGTCGTCGCCGCCGCACCCGGCGAGTGCGAGTGCGGCAACCAGCGGCAGATAACGCATCTTGTGAATGTTGATCGACATGACTGAAACCTCGATTGTTGAAAGAGTCGTTCAGTGCTGCGAAAACGCCGGCAAAAGCAATCCCTCGCCGTTAATCAATGGCGACGAGAAATGCAAGTGACGGATTATTCGAAAAGACGGTCGGCCGACTACGTGAAGGTAATCATGGTTTACTGCCCCCTCTGTGTTTCCGGATGTCGGTTAACTTGCCGGTTCAAAATGGCCGGGCGCGTGTTGTACTGAATTGATTTCGCGCGCACGACACGGGGCCGCCCGCCCTGCGCGGGCGTGCATTCCCTTTGAACCGACGACCCACGGGGCTGGCCGTACCAGGCCACAGGACGGAAGGACGGCGTGTCGCCGTTCCGTAAAATCGCCGTCATGCGGCATCAAGGTTTGTCGGCCTGCTCGAAGGATGCGTAAATATACTTGATGGTTTTAGGTAAAGGAAACGAAAAAATTAGAAAATGATTCGATTGGGTTTTTCGTGTGACAGTGAATGCCGGAAGGCATTAATTCACTTTCCGTTTAGCTGTTCATTTCCGTAGTTTTAATCTATTAACGATCTTGGCGATGCGCGAAAACTACGAATCAGGGTGTCGCGACGCGCGCTCGGTACAATGCATCGACGACTTGTCGATCGATTGCCGCAAGGAGGCCAGCCCATGCTACGAGCCCTGTTTCGTATCGCGCCGCTGCGCGCGATGCTGCTGCTGTTCGCCGCCGTGCTTATGCTCGGCGGTTGCGCGGGCCTGATGCGCGAGCCCGTGAGCGTGTCCGTCGCCGGGCTCGACCCGCTGGCCGGACAGGGCCTCGAGATGCGCTTCAGCCTGAAGCTGCGCGTGCAGAACCCGAACGACACGCCGATCGAATACGACGGCATTTCGGTCGCGCTCGAGTTGAACGGCACGCCGTTCGCGAGCGGCGTCAGCGATCGCTCGGGCGTCGTGCCGCGCTTCGGCGAGGCCGTGATCGACGTGCCCGTTTCGGTATCGGCGTTCGCCGCCGCGCGGCAGGCGTGGAACCTGCCCGGCGCGGCGGCCAGCGGCGAGTTGCCGTACGCGTTGCGTGGCCGGCTCGCGGGTGGCGCGCTCGGCACCGTGCATTTTCGCGATGTGGGCACGTTGCGCATGCCGGCGACGCCGGGGTGGGGCGGGTAGACGATGCCTGCGCGATGCCGGATGCCAGGCCGGATGCCAGGCTGGATGATGCGGCGCGATCGCAACGCCGTCTGACGATTCCTGACGATCGAATTTCGCGTGCCTTACGTCTTGCGTTGCGATCGCGTTTAGACTGCCTCGGTCCGGAGGGCCGGACGACTTTTCCGAGAGGGTCATCATGGCAGCGAAATTCGTCATCAAGAAAGCGAGCGACGGGCAGTTCCTGTTCCACCTGACGGCCGCCAACGGCGAGATCATTCTGCGCAGCGAGCTGTACAAGACCAGGGCGTCGGCGGAAAACGGCGTCGCGTCGGTGCGCAAGAACGCGCCGGACGACGCGCGCTACGAGCGCAAGACCGCGACCAACGGCCAGTTCATGTTCAACCTGAAGGCCGGCAACCACGAGATCATCGGCACGAGCGAGCTGTACCAGGCCGAAGCGGGCCGCGAGAACGGCATCGCGTCGGTGAAGCAGAACGCGCCGGACGCGGCGCTCGACGACCAGAGCTGACACGCCGCGAGCATCCCCCGCGTGGCGGCCAGGGCGGTCGCCCGCGCTTTGCCGCGTGGGCAAAGCGCGGTATGGTGTGGTCCGCGCGGCGCACTCCCGTAGTGCCGCCTGTCTGAAGCCAACCGTAGCCGAGCTCGCGTGACCGATTTCCCCGTTTTCCACTGGACCGACGCCGACGGCGCCGAACATGCCGTGCGCTGGCGCTCCGAAGCCGGCGTGCAGCCGCCCAAGCGTGCCGTGCCCGCCGACGACCGCCTCACCGCCGACGCGGCGTATCGCCTCGCGTGCGAGGGCACGGCACTCGTCTGGCAGGGTGACTTCCAGAATGCGCGCCAGCTCGTGCAGGCGATGGCGCGCCGCGTCGAACGCAAACCGAAGAAGGTGAAGGTCGCGGTGGGCGTCGACGCATTCAACCTGCACCGTCTCGCGCAATCGCAGCGCGCCCGTACGCTCGGAATGCTGCTGATCCCGCTCGATGCCGACTACACGATCCCGCTGCGCCGCGCGCCCGACGTGCGCGCAGCGTGCGAGGAAGCGTACGGGCCGGGCGGCGCGCCGTCGGTCGTGTCGCTGCGCGAACTGCTCGGCCTCGTCGGCGCGCACGAATGGCGCAAGAAGGGCGTACCGATTCCGGCGCTCGGCGGCGCGCCGATCCATCCGCATTACGGCGTGTTCTCGCCGGTGCGCGGCGAATATGTCGAACTCGTCGCGCGCGCGCCGCTGCTGGCGACGTCGCTCGCGTTCGACATCGGTACGGGCACCGGCGTGCTGGCGGCCGTGCTCGCATCACGCGGCGTCGAGCGCATCGTCGCGACCGACCAGGATCCGCGTGCGCTCGCATGCGCACGCGAGAACGTCGCGCGGCTCGGCCATGCCGATCGCGTCGACGTCGTCGAAGCCGACCTGTTTCCGGCCGGCCGCGCGCCGCTCGTCGTCTGCAACCCGCCGTGGGTGCCGGCGCGTCCGAGCGCGCCGATCGAATACGCGGTCTACGATCCCGACAGCCGCATGCTGCGCGGTTTCCTCGCCGGGCTTGCCGACCATCTCGAACCGGGCGGCGAAGGCTGGCTGATCCTGTCCGATTTCGCCGAGCATCTCGGCCTGCGGCCGCGCGACACGCTGCTGCAATGGATCGAGGAAGCCGGTCTCGTCGTGCTCGGCCGCGAAGACATCCGTCCCGCGCACCCGAAGTCGGCCGACGCTGACGATCCGCTGCACGCGGCCCGCCGCGCCGAGGTCACGTCGCTCTGGCGACTCGGCGCGCGGGCCTGATCGCGCATTTTCGGTAAACTGTCGCCATTCCTCACGAATTCCCGTCGCCGGGCCGTGGTCGACCGACCGTGGCCCGGCGCCGTTTCACGATGTCGAACAAGACCTACGAAATCCGTCCGGAGCAGTCCGTCGAGCTGCTGAAGGAACTGCACATCCTGACCCGCGACGGCAAGCTGAACCAGGACAGCCGCCGCAAGCTGAAGCAGGTCTATCACCTGTTCCAGTTCATCGAGCCGCTGCTCGCGAGCGTGCAGGCCGACAAGGGCGGCGTGACGCTCGTCGATCACGGCGCCGGCAAGTCGTATCTCGGCTTCATCCTGTACGACCTGTTCTTCAAGCAGCAGCCGGGGCACGGCACGCCCGCGTTCGCGTCGCACGTGTACGGGATCGAGACGCGCGAGGAGCTCGTCACGCGCTCCACCGAACTCGCCGCGCGACTCGGGTTCGGCGGGATGTCGTTCCTGAACCTGTCGGTCGCCGATTCGATCACGTCGCCGAAGCTGCCCGAAACGGTCGATGTCGTGACCGCGCTGCATGCATGCGACACGGCGACCGACGACGCGATCCGCTTCGCGCTCGCGAAGCGCGCGCAGCACATCGTGCTGGTGCCGTGCTGCCAGGCGGAAGTCGCGGGCGTACTGCGCAAGAACAAGGGCAAGTCGCTCGCGAATGCGTTGGCGGAAGTGTGGCGGCATCCGCTGCACACGCGCGAATTCGGCAGCCAGATCACCAACGTGCTGCGCTGCCTGCAACTCGAGGCCCACGGCTACCAGGTCAGCGTGACCGAGCTGGTCGGCTGGGAGCATTCGATGAAGAACGAGCTGATCATCGCGCAGTACAAGAACCTGCCGCGCCGCAAGCCTGGCGAGCGGCTGAACGAGATCCTCGGGATGTTCGGGCTCGCCGAACTCAACGAGCGCTTCTTCGTGCCGGCGCCCGCGGCGGCCGGCGCGGCCGTCGAGCCTGCTGCGGACTGAGGCAGATTGAGGCCGATTGAGGTCGACTGACGCGCGGCGGGTCCGCCGCGCGGTAGCCGGCCGTTGCGCGACGCGTCAGACGTCGTCGCCGGGCCGGCGCATCCATTCACGCCAGCCGTCGTGGCCGAGGCGGCGCAGCGTTTCCTGGTTTTTCTCGTAGATCGCGGACGCGTCCGGAAACGCGTCGACCGCGCGCGCGATGCTGTCCTCGCGCAGCAGGTGCAGGATCGGATACGGTGCGCGGTTCGTGTAGTTCTCGATGTCGTCGGCTTCGCTGCCTTCGAACCGGTACTCGGGATGGAAGCTCGCGATCTGTAGCACGCCGTCGAGCCGTAGCTGTCGCACGAGCCGATCGGCGAAGAACAGCGCATCGTTGTAGTCGACGAAATCCGCGAACACGCGCGGATAGATCACGAGCGTCGTGTCGACCTGCTGCGGATCCGCCGCCTCGAGCGCGCGCAGTTCGGTTTCGAGGTCGGCGAGCGCGTCCTCGAGCGTCGTCGCTTCGCTGATCGCATAGCGCACCTGTTCCTTCACGTAGACGCTCTTCGCGAACGGGCACAGATTGAGCCCGATCACCGCGCGCGCGAGCCAGTGCCGCGTGGCGGCGAGGATGTCGTCGTGCGAGTCGGAGCGGGTATCGGTCATGGCAGAGGCAATCGGGCAAAGCGACAGCGAGGGCCGCATTGTAGCCGGAGCGGATCCGCCCGGTTCGGGCAGGCGCCGCCCGTCACGCACAGGCGGCTTCGATCAGCTGCGTGACCAGCGCGGGCGCGGTGCCGATCGGCGTTTCGCCGTGCCGGTAGGTCTGGCTGGCTGCGTAGATGCCTTCGATCACGAGCGCGAGCCCATTGGCGAGCGCTTTCGGCTGCCGTGCACCGGCGCCTTCGCACAACGCGACGAGCCGCTTCATCAACTGTTCCTTGTTCTGCGCGACGCGCTCGCGCGCCGGGTGCGACGTATCCGGGAATTCGGCCGCGACGTTGACGAACGGGCAGCCGCGATAGTCCTTCTGCGTCGCGCGCTCCGCGAGATCGACGAAATACTGGATCAACTGCGCTTTCGGCTGGCCCGGGTGCTTCGCGACGCTCGAATCGAAACGCTCGAAGAAGCACGCATCCATTCGCTCCAGATACGCGAGGATCAGTTCGTCCTTCGACGAGAACTGGCGGTACAGGCTCATCTTGTTGACGCCGGCGAGTTCCACGACCGCCTCGACACCGACCGCGCGCACCCCTTCCTTGTAAAACAGCTCCTCGGCGGCGCGCAGCAGGTGCTCCTGCGCGGCGGCCGCGGCGATCGGCCGGCGCGTGCGCCGTGCCGGCGCCTTGTTGGCGGCCTCGATGCCCGACATGATGACCCTCGACTGCGTGATGAATTGCTTGACATGTTACCGACTGGTCACTACGATCGCAACACACTTGTGACCGATCGGTAACAATGCCGTCCGGATCGACAGACAAATGCCAGGTGTCGGCCCGGGTCAGCCGATGCAGCGTGCGGCGGAGGTGGCCTGGTGGTGAGGCGGGGCAGGCACGCGGGCGCCGGGCCGCCAACTGGAGAGCGACAACATGAACTGGGCAGTGACACGAATCGGCGGGCGCTTCCACTACGGATGGCTCGCGGCGGCGGTGGTTTTCCTGATCCTGCTGGCGGCGGCCGGCACGCGCGCGACACCGAGCGTGCTGATGGTGCCGCTCGAGCGTGAGCTCGGCTGGAGCCGCGCGGCGATTTCGCTGGCAATCTCGGTGAACATCGCACTGTACGGGTTGACGGGCCCGTTCGCGGCTGCGGCGATGCAGCGCTTCGGGCTGCGGCCGACGATCCTGACCGCGCTGGTGACGATGAGCGTGGGCGTCGCGCTGTCGTCGATGATGACGCAGAGCTGGCAGATGGTTGTGATCTGGGGCCTGATGGTCGGCTGTTCGACCGGCGTTGTCGCCTTGACGCTGTCCGCGACCTTCGTCACGCGCTGGTTCCATGCGCGGCGCGGCCTCGTGATGGGCATCCTGACCGCGAGCACGGCCACCGGCCAGCTCGTGTTCCTGCCGATGCTCGCGGCGATCGCGCAGCGCCACGGCTGGCGGCCGGTCGTGCTGGTCGTCGCGGTGGCTGCCGCGATCGTGATTCCGCTGGTCGCATTCCTGCTGCCCGAGCGGCCGGCCGACGTGAAGCTGCGCCCGTACGGCGAGCCGGCCGATGCCCCGCCCGCGCCTGCGGCGACGAAGGAGAATCCGCTCGCGGTCGCGTTCCGCACGCTGCTGACGGCGAGCCGCTCGCGCGATTTCTGGCTGCTGTTCTTCAGCTTCTTCATCTGCGGCGCGAGCACCAACGGCTATGTCGGCACGCACCTGATCGCGATGTGCAGCGACTACGGGATGACCGAAGTGCAGGGCGCGTCGCTGCTTGCCGCGATGGGCGTGTTCGACCTGTTCGGCACGACGCTGTCGGGCTGGCTGTCCGACCGCTACGACAACCGCGTGCTGCTGTTCTGGTACTACGGGCTGCGCGGCCTGTCGCTGATCTACCTGCCGCATGCGTTCGGCATCGATTTCTTCGGGCTGCCGCTGTTCGCGATGTTCTACGGGCTCGACTGGATTGCGACCGTGCCGCCGACCGTGCGGCTCGCCACCGACGTGTTCGGCAAGGCCGCGGCGCCGGTCGTGTTCGGCTGGATCGTCGCCGGCCACCAGCTCGGCGCGGCATTCGCGGCGCTCGGCGCGGGGCTGCTGCGTGCGAGCCTCGGCACCTACACGATCGCGTCGATGATCTCGGGCGGGCTCTGCATCGTCGGTGCGCTGATCGTGCTGCGGATCAACCGCGGCCCGTCTCGCGCGGCTGCGCAGGCGGCCTGAATGCGGCGCTCCGGCCGGCCCGTGCGCGGGGCGGCCGATCAATGCAGGATCGCTGATTTGCATTGCGCGGGATGATCGGGCGCGTGGCGGCTCAAGCGGTTATGCTTGCGGTTCGCCGGGCGTTCGCGCCCCTTCATCGATGTCAGCGAGGAACCGCATGTCCGTCAAACCTGCTCCCACCACTGTTTCGATTCACGACCTGATCGCGGGCCGCTGGAGCCCGCGCGCGTATTCGGACGAGCCGATCGGCGCCGCCGATCTGCACGCGGTGCTCGAAGCCGCGCGCTGGGCACCGTCCGCGTACAACGCGCAGCCGTGGCGCTTCATCGTGTTCGATCGCGCGCAGGACGAAGCAGCGTTCAAGCGCGCATTCGCGACGCTGGTGCCATTCAACCAGGGCTGGAACGCGCCGGCGCCGGTGCTGATCGCAGTCACCGCGCACACGCTCACGCCGAAGGGCGAGCCGGCGCCGACCGCGCTGTACGACGCGGGCGCGGCCGCGATGTCGCTGGTACTGCAGGCGCATGCGCTGGGACTTGCCGCGCACCAGATGAGCGGTTTCGACGCGAAGGCGTTCCGCGATGCATTCGAGATTCCGGCAGACGTCGCCATTCCGGCAATCATCTCGCTTGGCCACTACGGCAACGTCGACAAGCTCGATCCGGTGCTGCGCGACCGCGAAAAGGCGCCGCGCACGCGCCATGCGCTCGGCGAGGTCGTGTATGCAGGCGCCTGGAAGAAGGGTTTCGACGCAGCAGCCTGATTCCCCGGGCGGGCAGGCATGGGGCGAGCACCTTGCCTGCGCCAGTTGCCGGCGTGCTGCAAGCGCGCGACGGGGATGCGTCGAGCACCCCGTTCGCACCTGTCGCCGGCGCGCCGCAGGTGCGCCTGATCGCCGCCCTGTGCTGGTTGCACGGTACTGGTGGCCGGCCCCGGTTGTGATCCGGCGGGCTTCATGTTACAAAGCCCGTCCTTTCCGTTTTCGCGCCGGCCATGCTGCGGCACCTTCCCATGACTTACTGCGCGATCGATTTCGGCACGTCCAATTCCGCCGTGGCGCTGCCCGACGGCGGCGGCATGCGCCTCGCGCCCGTCGAGGGCGACCACCTGACGCTCCCCACCGCGATCTTCTTCAATAACGACGAGGAGACGGTCGAATTCGGCCGCGCGGCGCTTGCGTCCTATATCGACGGTTTCGACGGCCGGCTGATGCGCTCGATGAAGAGCATCCTCGGCTCGCCGCTCGCGGAAACCACGACCGATCTCGGCGATGGCAGCGCGATGGCGTACACGGAGATCATCGCGCGCTTCCTGACGCACCTGAAGCGCAAGGCCGAAGCGCGCGCGGGCGCGCCGATCGGCCGCGCGGTGCTCGGCCGGCCGGTGTTCTTCGTCGACGACGATCCGCGCGCCGACCGCCTCGCGCAGGATCAGCTCGAAGCGGCCGCGCAGTCGGTCGGCTTCGCGGACGTGCATTTCCAGTACGAGCCGATCGCGGCCGCGTTCGACTACGAGTCGCGCCAGCCGGCCGAACGGCTCGTGCTAGTCGCCGACATCGGCGGCGGTACGTCGGACTTTTCGCTGGTGCGTGTCGGGCCGGAGCGGATGGCGCGCCTCGAGCGCAAGGACGACGTGCTCGCGCACCACGGCGTGCACGTCGCGGGCACCGATTACGACCGCCGCGTCGAGCTGGCGGCAATCCTGCCGGCGTTCGGATATCGCTCGCTCGATCCCGAAGGGCGCGAACTGCCGAACCGTATCTACTTCGACCTGGCGACCTGGCACCTGATCAACACGGTCTACACGCCGAAGCGGCTGGGCGAACTGAAGCTGATGAAGCACCTGTACCAGGACGTGCGGCAGTACGACCGGCTGACGCGCGTGGTCGAGCAGCGGCTCGGACATGCGCTGATGGCGCGTGCGGAAGAGGCGAAGATCGGCGTTGCGGCGGGCGGGGAGACGATGATCGACCTGAACGACGTGGAAGAGGATCTGCAGATCGCGTTCGACGCCGAACGTCTTGTCGGTGCGAGCGTCGACGACACCGCGCGTATCGTCGACGCCGCGCGCGAAACCGTGCGGATTGCGGGCGTCGCGCCGCGCGACGTCGGCGCGCTGTATTTCACCGGCGGCTCGACCGGGCTCGCATTCCTGTCGGGTGCGCTCGCCGGCGCGTTTCCGGACGCGCAGCCGGTGTTCGGCGACCGTCTCGCGAGTGTCGCGACGGGGCTCGGCATCCACGCGCAACGGCTGTTCGGCTGAGCGGGTGCAAAAATCCAACACGGCCGATGGCCGCTCGGATTATCGGCGGCAGCATGATCCGCGCGCCGCAAAACAAAAAGCCCCGCCGAAGCGGGGCTTTTTTACACGAAATATCGCGCCGAACTTAGACCGGACGGATGTTCGCAGCTTGCAGACCCTTCGGGCCCGTCTTCACTTCGAATTCAACCTTCTGGTTTTCTTGCAGCGTCTTGAAGCCTTCGACGCGGATTTCCGAGAAGTGCGCGAACAGATCGTCGCCGCCGCCTTCCGGGGTGATGAAGCCGAAGCCCTTTGCGTCATTGAACCACTTGACGGTACCGGTTGCCATGTTACTTGTTCCTAAAAAGATAAAACGGGGCCGAGGCCCATGGGTGCGGAAAATCAAGGAAGGGGGTAATAGGACCAACCGGAGTACCGTTGATGGGCGAACTACGAAAGAACCAATTCACTCGCCGCTTGAAATCCTGCAACGTTGTTTATACGGCTTATCGCTCCCGCGGTCAACCGGATTTCCATTCACTCAGGGTTATTGCGGGGTTCAGGTTTACAAACCTTGCAAATGACGCGAATTTTTTGTAGAGGCTGGATGATTTTGGCGCCAACTTGCAGGTGCAACCCGTTAAACTACGCGCCGCGTGGACGGGTTGCCCCGATCGGGTGATCCGTCCCCCCAAAATGGCGTGCGCGCTGCTGTCCGAGCCGATCCCGGACCGCGGGCCGACCACGCTTTTTGAGACACAGGAGAGGATGTGAAGAGTTCTATTCAACGGAACATCGGCCCGTTTGCACTGATGTTGACGGGGCTGGGTTCAATTATCGGCTCGGGCTGGCTGTTCGGCGCCTGGAAGGCCGCGAAGATCGCCGGTCCGGCGGCGATTTGCGCGTGGATCATCGGTGCGGTCGTGATTCTCGCGATTGCGCTGACGTACGCTGAACTGGGCGCGATGTTCCCCGAGTCGGGCGGCATGGTGCGCTACGCGCGCTACTCGCACGGTTCGCTGGTGGGCTTCATCAGCGCGTGGGCGAACTGGATCGCGATCGTATCGGTGATTCCGATCGAGGCGGAAGCGTCGATCCAGTACATGAGCACGTGGCCGTATCCGTGGGCGCATGCGCTGTTCGTGAACGGCGAACTGACGACACCGGGCCTGCTGCTGTCGGCCGTGCTGGTCGTCATCTACTTCATGCTGAACTACTGGGGTGTCAAGGCCTTCGCGCGTGCGAACACCGCGATCACGATCTTCAAGTTCCTGATCCCCGGCCTCACCATCCTCGGCCTGATGCTGACGAGCTTCCACCCGGACAACCTCGGCACCGCATCGAACGCGAGCTTCGCGCCGTACGGCTGGTCGGCCGTGCTGACCGCGGTCTCGACGAGCGGTATCGTGTTCGCGTTCAACGGCTTCCAGAGTCCGGTGAACCTGGCCGGCGAAGCGCGCAATCCGTCGCGCAGCGTGCCGTTCGCGGTGATCACGTCGATCCTGCTCGCACTCGTGATCTACGTGCTGCTGCAGATGGCGTACATCGGCTCGGTGAATCCGGCCGACGTTGCGAAGGGCTGGGCGCACTTCAACTTCTCGTCGCCGTTCGCGGAACTCGCGATCGCGCTGAACCTGAACTGGCTGGCGATCCTGCTGTATGTCGACGCGTTCATCAGCCCGAGCGGCACCGGTACGACTTACATGGCGACGACCACCCGGATGATCTACGCGATGGAGCGCAACAACACGATGCCGAAGATGTTCGGCAACGTGCACCCGATCTACGGTGTGCCGCGCCAGGCGATGTGGTTCAACCTGCTCGTGTCGTTCATCTTCCTGTTCTTCTTCCGTGGCTGGAGCTCGCTCGCGGCGGTGATCTCGGTTGCGACGGTTATCTCGTACCTGACCGGCCCGATCAGCCTGATGGCGCTGCGCCGCGCGGCGACCGACATCGAGCGTCCGCTGTCGATTCCGCTGATGAAGCTGATCGCACCGTTCGCGTTCGTCTGCGCGTCGCTGATCCTGTACTGGGCGAAGTGGCCGCTGACCGGCGAAATCATCCTGCTGATGATCGTCGCGCTGCCGGTGTACTTCTTCTTCCAGGCCAAGGCTGGCTGGACCGGCTGGGGCGCTGACCTGAAGGCCGCATGGTGGCTGGTCGCGTACCTGCCGACGATGGCCGTGCTGTCGCTGATCGGCAGCAAGGAGTTCGGCGGTCATGGTCTTCTGCCGTACGGCTGGGACATGCTGATCGTTGGGGGGATTTCGCTGGTGTTCTACTTCTGGGGCGTGAACACGGGCTACCGGACCAAGTATCTCGACGAGCGCGAGTCGCACGACGAGATCCTCGAAGGGGTCGGTGCCTGACGCCTGATCTGCCACCGGAATCGGCGGTGGCGGAAAGTGCAGGAAAAAGCCCGCCCGAGCGATGCTCGGGCGGGCTTTTCGTTTGTGGTCGCCGGTTGTGCCGCGCGACTCAGGCGGCCGCGCTCGCGAATACGTAGTTCGTCATCGCGAGCACGCGTTGATACGTGCCGAGCGACTGGATGCCCAGCCGGTAATCGTCGTCGGCCGCACCGAGCGCGGTGAACACCGGCAGCAGGTGTTCGTCGGTCGGGTGCATCAGTACCGCGTGCGGCGCCTGCCGGCGATAGTCGAGTAGTGCATCCACATCGCGTGCGGCAAGCTTCGCCTCGAACCAGTCGGTGAACTCCGCGACGCGCGGGTCCGCATCCTCGGGCGCCGCACCGAAATCGGCTTCGCGCAGGTTGTGCGTGATCTGGCCCGAGCCAATCACCATCACGCCTTCGTCGCGCAGCGGCCGCAGCGCGCGGCCGAGCGCGAAGTGATGGGCGGCGTCCGCGCGCGGCTGGATCGATAGCTGCGCGACCGGTACGTCCGCCTCCGGAAACATCAGCAGCATCGGCACCCACGCGCCATGGTCAAGGCCGTGCTCGGTCGTGGCGGTCGCGATGCCGGCTGCGTTCAGCAGCGTGGCCGCCCGTTCGGCGACCTCGGGCGCGCCGGGTGCCGGATAGCGGATCTCGTACAGCGCGCGCGGGAAGCCATGGAAGTCATGGATCGTTTCCGGCTGTGCGGCCACGCTCGCGACCGGCTGCTGCGTGCCCCAGTGCGCGGACAGCATCAGCACCGCGCGCGGGCGCGGCAATTCGGCACCGAGGTATGTGAATGCGCCGGATGGCAGCGTCGGGTCGATCGGCAGCGTCGGCGCGCCGTGGGACAGGTAAAGCGAGGGCAAGCGGTTCATGGTGGGAGCCGGCAAAAAGGGTTTGCATGTGACTATAGGCGCGCACCACGCATTGATAAACCCGCGGAGTGGAATTTGATTGAATCCCGCCGGTTAATAATGTGACCGATTCCGCAGGCACGAGAGCAGGCGGGGCCTGATGGGCTCGATCGAGCCGGAAGGCGGCCGAATCGGCGGAGATGCGTGAAGAACGGTGCGCAAGCGCCGCGTCGGGCAGCTTACTGTGCGGGCCGGATGCCGGCCCACGGCGGCGTCATCGGCGCACTGAGCGCGAACAGGTCGAGCACGCGCGTGACGGTCTGGTCGACGAGTTCCTCGATCGTCTTCGGCATTGCGTAGAACGCGGGTAGCGGCGGAAACACGATGCCGCCCATTTCGGTCACGGCGGTCATGTTGCGCAGATGCGCGAGGTTGAACGGCGTTTCGCGCACCATCAACACGAGACGGCGGCGTTCCTTCAGCGTGACGTCGGCTGCGCGCGTGATCAGGTTGTCCGACAGCCCGTGTGCGACGCTCGCGAGCGTCTTCATCGAGCAGGGTGCGATCACCATCCCGTCAGTCGCGAACGAACCCGATGCGATCGTTGCGCCGACATCGCGCACCGAATGCACGACATCCGCACGGCTTTCGACCTCGGCCTTCGACAGCTTCAGTTCATGCTGGATATTGAGCCAGCCGGCGTTCGAAACCAGCAGATGCGTTTCGACGCCGCCGGCGGCGCGCAGCAATTCAAGCAGCCGCACGCCGTAGACCGCGCCGGTGGCGCCGGTGATCGCGACGATCAGCCGGCGTGGCGGCGCGCTGGGAGATGCCATCGGGAAGGGGGCGTTACGCGGCGGCGAACAGTTGCTGCAGTTCGCCCGACTGGTACATCTCCATCATGATGTCCGAGCCGCCGATGAATTCGCCCTTCACGTACAGCTGCGGGATGGTCGGCCAGTTCGAGAATTCCTTGATGCCCTGACGGATTTCGTCGTCCTCGAGCACGTTGACCGTCTTGAACTGGTCGACGCCGCAGGCTTTCAGCACCTGCACGGCGCGGCCCGAGAAGCCGCACATCGGGAATTGCGCGTTGCCCTTCATGAAGAGCACGACCTGGTTTTCGTCGACGATTTGCTTGATACGTTGTTGGGTGTCCATGACTGACCTTGCGTTTGCGGGGCGTTAGAACGAAATGATAGCGGATTTCAACCGGGCGGGCGGGCCATCAGCCGGGCCGGCGGCCGCCTGTCGTGCGTTCGATCGCAGCCAGATCGGTGAGCGATTCGACCGCGACGAAGCCGCGTGACACGAGCAGCGCGCGGACGGCTTCGGCCTGGTCGTAGCCGTGCTCGATCCAGAGCGTGCCGCCCGGTTTCAGGTAGGCGCCGGCGCCTGCGACGATCGTGCGGATCGCGCTCAGGCCGTCGGCGTCGTCGGTGAGCGCGCCGCGCGGCTCGAAACGCAGGTCGCCCTGCGCGAGGTGCGGATCGTGCCGCGCGATGTACGGCGGGTTGCTGACGATCGTGTCGAACGCGAGCGCCGGGTCGAGCGCGGCGTACCAGTCGCTCCGCAGCCAGTGCAGCGGGCCGCCGGGGCGGCGCGCGTCGAGCAGCTTGTCCGCGTTGCGCTGCGCGACTTCGAGCGCGGCCGACGAACGGTCGAGCGCCCAAACGCGTGCGTCAGGCCGTTCTGCCGCGATCGACACGGCGATCGCGCCGCTGCCGGTGCCGAGATCGAGCACGGCCGGATGCGGCCGTCCGTCGATCGCATCGAGCGCCGCTTCGACGAGCAGTTCGGTTTCGGGGCGCGGAATCAGCACGTCGGGCGTCACGTCGAACGGCCGGCCGAAGAATTCGCGCATCCCGACGAGCTGCGCGACCGGCTCGCCGGCCACGCGGCGCGCTTCGAGGGCGCGGAAGCGCTCGATCGTGGCAGGCTCGAGCGGGACGTCGCCGCGCGTGATGAGTTGCGTTCGCGTCCAGCCGAGCGCGTACGCGAGCAGCACGCGTGCATCGACCGGGTCGAGCGGCGATGCACGCAGCAGGTCGTCGGCGGTGGTGTCGGACATCGCGGCCTCAGTCGGTGTCGCCGAGCGACGCGAGCAGTTCGGCCTGGTGCTCGCTGACGAGCGCGCCGATCAGTTCGTCGAGATCGCCGTCCATCAGCGCCTCGAGCCGGTACAGCGTCAGGTTGATCCGGTGGTCGGTCATCCGGCCCTGTGGGAAGTTGTACGTGCGGATCCGCTCCGAGCGGTCGCCGGAGCCGATCAGGCTCTTGCGCGTCGCCGCTTCCTTAGCGTGCTGCTCGTGATACTGCTTGTCCTTGATCCGCGCGGCGAGCACCTTCAGCGCGCGATCCTTGTTCTTGTGCTGCGAGCGGTCGTCCTGGCACTCGACGACGATCCCGGTCGGGATGTGCGTGACGCGCACGGCCGAATCGGTCTTGTTGATGTGCTGGCCGCCCGCGCCCGACGCGCGGAACGTGTCGATCCGCAGGTCGGCCGGATTGATCTCGACCTCGCCGATCTCGTCGGCTTCCGGCATCACCGCGACCGTGCATGCGGACGTGTGGATGCGCCCCTGCGTCTCGGTTGCCGGCACGCGCTGCACGCGATGGCCGCCCGATTCGAACTTCAGGCGCGAGTACGCGCCCTGGCCCGCAATCCGCACGATCACTTCCTTGTAGCCACCGAGATCCGACGGGCTCTCCGACATCATCTCGACCTGCCAGCGCTGGCGTTCCGCGAAGCGCAGGTACATGCGCAGCAGGTCGCCCGCGAACAGCGCCGATTCGTCGCCGCCGGTGCCCGCACGGATTTCGAGGAAAATGTTGCGGTCGTCGTTCGGGTCCTTCGGCAGCAGCATCTTCTGCAACTCGCCTTCGAGGCGGACCATGCGCTCACGTGCGCTGCGAATCTCGTCTTCGGCGAAATCGCGCATCGATGCATCGGAGAGCAACTCCTGCGCGGCCGTCTCGTCGCTGCGCGACTGGCGCCACAGTGCGTACTGCTCGACGACCGGGCCGAGTTCCGCGTGTTCGCGCGTCAGCTTGCGGTACTGGTCGAGGTCGGCCGTGACGTTTTCGCGGCTCAGCAGGTCGTTCAGTTCGGCCAGCCGGGTAGACAGCTGGTCGAGCTTGCGTTGCATGCTCGTCTTCATGGTGTGGAGCGGCGCTCCCGGGCAAGGGTATTCGGAAAGGATAGGCCGGCTCGCGGCCGGCGGCAGGGCAACCGACCGGCGCTAGTGGCCGGACTGGTCGTTCGAGCGCGGCGCGTGCTGGTAGAAGCCGCGCATCAGGTCGATCAGCGAATCGCGGTCGGCGCCGTTCACGCGGTTGAGCGCGCTCGTCGGGCCGTGGATCAGCTTGTTGGTGAGCGCCTGCGACAGCGCTTCGAGGACGGCGGCCGGATCGTCGCCGCGCGCGAGCAGCTTCTGCGCCTTCTCGACTTCGGCACGGCGCAACGCGTCGGCCTGCGTATGCATGTGGCGGATCACCGGCACGACACTGCGCGTGTCGAGCCACTGCATGAAATTCTGTACGCGCGTCTCGATGATCGTCTCGGCCTGCGCGACCGCGGCCTGGCGCGATGCGTTGCCTTCGCGCACGATCGCGCCGAGATCGTCGACGGTGTAGAGGAATACGTCCTTCAGCTTGCCGACTTCCGGCTCGATGTCGCGTGGCACCGCGAGGTCGACCATGAAGATCGGACGGTGGCGGCGAGCCTTCACCGCACGCTCGACCGCGCCGAGGCCGATGATCGGCAGCGTCGACGCGGTGCACGACACGATGATGTCGAACTCGTGCATGCGGGCCGGCAGGTCGGACAGCGGCATCGCGCGGCCATTGAAGCGTTCGGCGAGCCGCTGGCCGCGTTCGGCCGTGCGGTTCGCGACGACGAGCTCGCGCGGGCTCTGCGCGGCGAAGTGCGTCGCGCACAGCTCGATCATCTCGCCGGCGCCGATGAACAGCACCCGTTGATCCGACACCTTTTCGAAGATGCGCTGCGCGAGGCGGACTGCGGCGGCGGCCATCGACACCGACTGAGCGCCGATCTCGGTCGTGCCGCGCACTTCCTTCGCGACGGCGAACGTGCGCTGGAACAACTGGTTCAGATAGGTGCCGAGCGCGCCGGCTTCCGTCGCGGTGCGCACCGCATCCTTCATCTGGCCCAGGATCTGCGTTTCGCCGAGCACCATCGAATCGAGGCCCGACGCGACGCGGAATGCGTGCCGGACCGCTTCCGACTGCGGCAGCGCATAGACGTGCGGCGCGAGTTCATCGACTGGAATCTGGTGGTACTCCGACAGCCAGCGAATCGCCCCCTCGCGGGCGGCGCGATCGTCGGTCGCGCAGTAGAGCTCGGTGCGGTTGCAGGTGGAGAGGATCGCCGCTTCGGGCGCATTCGGCGCCTGGGGGCCGAGGAACACGTTCTTGAACGTGACGAGAGCCGGCTTGATTTGCTCGAGCGGAAACGCCACGCGTTCGCGCAGGGCGACAGGCGCAGTGTGGTGGTTGATTCCGATCGTGAGGAGTTGCATATCGAGGGCTATCGTTTAGCCCCATATTATAGCGTTTCAGCGATTTCCTCACTCGCGGCATACCGGGCATCAGTGTGGCGTGGCCTCGAATTTGGGGGCTCTATCGGCACGCGATCGAGCTGATAGCCAAAGCCATAGAGCGGCAGAAGCCGGTAGCCGCGCTCCGGAAACAACTGCAGTTTGCTGCGCAACCGCGACGCATGGGTGTCGAGGGTGCGCGACTTCATGTCGCGGCGGCAGGCCCAGACCGTTTCGAGGATATGGGCCCGCGACACGGGGCGGGACAGGTTTGCGAACAGCAGCTGCGCGAAGCGGAACTCCTTCGGCGTGAGCGAGACGACCGCGTCGCCGAAGCGCACGAGGCCGTGGGTCGCATCGAACGCGTATTCTCCATACATTTCGCGCGAGCGATTCGGCGGCCGCCGGACCCCGGCGCGCCGGCTCAGCGCGTTGACCCGTGCGAGCAGCTCGGGCCCGCTCACCGGCCGCACGAGGCAGTCGTCGGCGCCTGCGTGCAGGCACGACACGACTTCGCTTTCGCGCGGCAACTGCATCACGACGATGGCCGGCAGCCCGGGCAGGATCGTCTGCGCGCGCGGGATGACTTCCTCGGCCGGTTGATCGCCGGCCCAGTGGCCGGTGATCAGCATGTCGCAGGTATCGGTGGCGAGCCACTCGAAGAATGCCGCGCTGGACGCAAACGCGTGGCACACATGACCGCCGGCGAAGAGCAGGCGGTTCAGGAGCGCAGCATGACGCGCCTCCGGATCGATCAGGGCGATTCGCATGAGGATTTCTTCAATACGGCTGCCGGTGCGCGCTTGCCATAATGTCAGGTCGGCCCATACACTCGAATGTTCGCGGCGCCCGGCTGGTCTCGGGTTCGATGGATGAATCGATGCTAGCCGCTGGCAACGTTCACGCCTATGGGACGAATCTGAATTTATAGAAGGCGTTGAATGAACTGGTTTGGAATCCTTGTCCTGGGAGCGGCTGTCGGGCTGTTCGGCCGGTGGCTGCATCCGATGCGGCGCACGGGCCGGCCGGCATGGTGGATCGTGGTGCTGGTCGGTATCGCAGGCGCCGCCGCCGCGCGCATGGCCGGCAACCTCTCTGGACTGTTTTACGATGGCGAAACGCTCGAATGGCCGGTCTGCACCGGTGTCGCGTTCCTCGCCGTAGCCGTGACGGTCGCCCTGTCGGCCCGTCGCTGAAAGCTCTCAGGTGAAATCATGAATGCCCGTCTCCCCGAAGCCTCGCCGGTGCCGGCCCGCCTCGCGCTGCTGCGCGGCGCGATGGTCCGCGAGGACCTGGCCGCCTATCTCGTGCCGTCCGCCGATCCTCACCTGTCCGAGTACCTGCCCGAACGCTGGCAGGCGCGCCGCTGGCTGTCCGGGTTCACGGGCTCGGTCGGCACGCTGGTCGTGACCGCGGATTTCGCGGGCTTGTGGGTCGATAGCCGTTACTGGGTGCAGGCCGAGGCCGAACTGGCCGGCACGGGCGTCCAGCTGATGAAGATGACGGGCGGGCAGCAGAGCGCGCCGCATGTCGACTGGCTCGCGCAGAACGTGCCGGCCGGTGCGACGGTCGGCGTCGACGGCGCCGTGCTCGGCGTCGCCGCGGCACGCGTGCTGACAGCCGCGCTGAGCGCACGCGGCATCGCGCTGCGCACCGATCTCGACCTGCTCGACGCGATCTGGCCGGAGCGCCCGGGGCTGCCGGGCGATGCGGTGTTCGAGCACGTGGCGCCGCAGGCCGACACGACGCGCGCAAGCAAGCTCGCGGAAGTGCGCCGTGCGATGCACGAGCAGGGCGCGCAATGGCATTTCGTATCGACGCTCGACGATCTCGCCTGGTTGTTCAACCTGCGCGGGGCCGATGTCAACTTCAATCCCGTGTTCGTCGCGCACGCGATGATCGGCACCGATCGCGCGACGCTGTTCGTCGCCGACGGCAAGGTGTCGCCGGCGCTGGCTGCATCGCTCGCGCAGGACGGCGTCGAGGTTCGCGCGTACGATGCCGCGCGCGCGTCGCTCGCGGCGCTGCCCGACGGCGCGACGCTGCTGATCGATCCGCGCCGCGTGACGTTCGGCACGCTCGAGGCCGTGCCGGCCGGCGTGAAGCTGATCGAGGCCGTGAACCCGTCGACGTTCGCGAAGTCGCGCAAGACATCCACCGAGATCGAGCACGTGCGTGTGACGATGGAGCACGACGGCGCCGCGCTCGCCGAATTCTTCGCGTGGTTCGAGCAGGCCGTGCACCGCGAGACGATCACCGAACTGACGATCGACGAGAAGCTCACGGCCGCGCGCGCACGGCGCCCCGGCTACGTGTCGCCGAGCTTCGCGACGATCGCCGGCTTCAACGCGAACGGCGCGATGCCGCACTACCGCGCGACGGCCGAGTCGCATGCGACGATCGCCGGCGACGGCCTGCTGCTCATCGATTCGGGCGGTCAGTACACGACCGGCACGACCGACATCACGCGCGTCGTGCCGGTCGGCACGATTACCGACCTGCAGCGCCGCGATTTCACGATCGTGCTGAAGTCGATGATGGCGCTGTCGCGCGCACGTTTTCCGCGCGGCATCCGCTCGCCGATGCTCGACGCGATCGCGCGCGCGCCGATGTGGGCGGCAGGGCTCGACTACGGTCACGGCACCGGCCACGGCGTCGGCTACTTCCTGAACGTGCACGAGGGCCCGCAGGTCATCTCGCACTACGCGCCGGCCGAGCCGTACACGGCAATGGAAGAGGGGATGATCACGTCGATCGAGCCGGGCGTGTACCGGCCCGGCAAATGGGGCATCCGGATCGAGAACCTGGTCGTGAACCGCGCGAGCGGGCAGACCGAGTTCGGCGATTTCCTCGCGTTCGAGACGCTCACGTTGTGCCCGATCGACACGCGCTGCGTGCTGCTCGAGATGCTGCATGAAGAAGAGCGTGCGTGGCTGAACGCGTATCACGCGACCGTGCGCGAGCGTGTCGGTCGGCACGTGAGCGGCGACGCGAAGGCGTGGCTCGACGCACGCACGCAGCCGATCTGATTCCACGCACAACGCGCGGCACCGGCCGCACGACGGCCGGACCGTGATCGAGAGGGCAACCGATGGCAGATACCGCAGTGATCGTGATCGACATGCAGCGCGGGTTGGTACAGCGGGCACGGCCCGCGTACCGGCTCGACGACGTCGTGTCGGGTATCAACCGGCTGACGGCGGCGGCGCGCGCGGCGAACGCGCCCGTATGCTTCGTGCAGCATGACGGCGATGCGGACGACGACATCGTGCCCGGCACGCCCGGCTGGGAACTGCATGAGGCGCTGATCGTCGGTCGCGCCGACTGGCGCATCCGCAAGCAGATGAGCGACTCGTTCCACGACACGCCGCTCGCCGCGCAACTCGATGGCCGCGGCATCCGTTCGGTGCTGATTTGCGGCTATGCGACCGAGTTCTGCGTCGATTCGGCCGCGCGTCGCGCGGCACTGCTCGGCTACCGGACGACCATCGTCTCCGACCTGCACACGACGAACGAGCGCACGCACCTGTCGGCCGCGCAGATCGTCGCGCATCATCACTTCGTCTGGGAAAACAATACGCTGTCGGGCAATGCGGTGACGCCGCGTCCGCTTGCCGATGTGCTCGCCACGGAGTTCGCATGACGATCAAGGCGGTGGTGTTCGATTTCGGCGGCGTGCTGATCGACTGGAGCCCCGAATACCTGTACCGGCAGCTGATTCCGGACGAAACCGAGCGTCGCTGGTTCCTCACGCACGTGTGCGCGATGGACTGGGTGATCCGTCAGGACGGCGGGCAGACGATCGACGAGGGAACGTGTGAGCTCGTCGCGAAGTTTCCGGCGCACGAGGCGCTGATCCGCGCGTTCTACGCACGCTGGCACGAGATGATCGGCGGCGTGCTCGACGAAGGCGCGGCGCTCGTCGACCGGCTCGACGCGCAGGGAATGCCGCTCTTCGGGTTGACCAACTGGTCCGCGCAGACGTTTCCGTATGCGTGGGACAACTTCCCGGTGCTGCGGCGCTTCAAGGACATCGTCGTGTCGGGCCGCGTGAAGCTCGTGAAACCCGATCCGGCGATCTATCGCGAAATGCATGCGCGCATCGATCCACACCTGCCGGGCATCGCGCCGCACGAGCTCGTGTTCATCGACGACAACGCGAAGAACGCGGCGGCCGCGACGGCGCTCGGCTGGCATGGCATTCATCACACGAGCGCGGCGGCGACCGAGGCGCGCCTGCGCGAACTCGGCGCGCTCGCGTAGGCGGTGACGCAACGATAGCCAGACGAAAAAGCGGGCCGGAGCCCGCTTTTTCGTTTTGTCGATCCGGGAGCGGCAGCTTTCGGCCCCCGGCTCTGCGTTGCCGCAGTGCCGGATGCCCGGGCCGCGCCGTTCAGCGGCTGATCGGCTTGTAACGCAGGCGCTTCGGCTTCGCGGCTTCCTCGCCGAGGCGTGCACGCTTGTCGGCTTCGTATTCCTGGTAGTTGCCGTCGAAGAACGTGACCTGCGAATCGCCTTCGAACGCGAGGATGTGCGTCGCGATCCGGTCGAGGAACCAGCGATCGTGCGAGATCACCATCACCGAACCCGCGAACTCGAGCAGTGCGTCTTCCAGCGCGCGCAGCGTTTCGACGTCGAGGTCGTTCGACGGTTCGTCGAGCAGCAGCACGTTGCCGCCGGAGATCAGCGTCTTCGCGAGGTGCAGGCGCCCGCGTTCGCCGCCGGACAGGTTGCCGACGATCTTCTGCTGGTCGCCGCCCTTGAAGTTGAAGCGGCCGATGTACGCACGCGACGGCGTTTCGTACTTGCCGACCGTCAGCACGTCGGCGCCGCCCGAGATTTCCTCGAACACCGTCTTCGAACCGTCGAGCGCGTCGCGGCTCTGGTCGACGTATGCGAGCTTCACGGTCGGACCCATCACGACTTCGCCCGAATCCGGCTGTTCCTTGCCGGTCAGCATTCGGAACAGCGTCGACTTGCCGGCGCCGTTCGGGCCGATGATGCCGACGATCGCGCCAGCCGGGATCTTCAGGTTCAGGTTGTCGATCAGCAGGCGGTCGCCGAATGCCTTGCTGACGTTCTTGAACTCGATCACTTCATTGCCGAGGCGGTCGCCGACCGGGATGAAGATTTCCTGCGTTTCGTTGCGCTTCTGGTATTCCTGGCTGTTCAGCTCCTCGAAGCGCGCGATACGTGCCTTCGACTTCGCCTGGCGGCCCTTCGGGTTCTGGCGCACCCACTCGAGTTCCTTCTTGATCGCCTTCTGGCGCGCCGATTCCGACGCTTCTTCCTGCTTCAGGCGCTCTTCCTTCTGGTCGAGCCAGCTGCTGTAGTTGCCCTTCCACGGAATGCCGTGGCCGCGGTCGAGTTCGAGAATCCACTCGGCCGCGTTGTCGAGGAAGTAGCGATCGTGCGTGACGGCGACGACGGTGCCCGGGAAGCGCACCAGGAACTGCTCGAGCCAGTCGACCGATTCGGCGTCGAGGTGGTTGGTCGGTTCGTCGAGCAGCAGCATGTCCGGCTTCTCGAGCAGCAGCTTGCACAGCGCGACGCGGCGCTTTTCGCCGCCCGACAGGTGCTCGATCTTCGCGTCCCACGCCGGCAGGCGCAGCGCGTCGGCGGCCACTTCGAGCTGCTGCTCGGGGCTGCCGCCGTCGCTCGACGCGAGGATCGCTTCGTATTTCGCCTGCTCGGCCGCGAGCGCGTCGAAGTCGGCGTCCGGTTCCGCATACGCGGCGTAGATTTCTTCGAGCTTCTTGTTCGCCTGGAACAGGTCGCCGAGGCCTTCCTCGACGGCTTCGCGCACCGTCTTCGTCGGGTCGAGCTGCGGCTCCTGCGGCAGGTAGCCGATGTTCAGGTTCGGCATCGGCGTTGCTTCGCCTTCGATGTCCTTGTCGACGCCCGCCATGATGCGGATCAGCGTCGACTTGCCCGAGCCGTTCAGGCCGAGCACGCCGATCTTCGCGCCGGGAAAGAACGACAGCGAGATGTCCTTCAGGATCTGGCGCTTGGGCGGCACGATCTTGCCGACCCGGTTCATCGTGAAAACGTATTGGGCCATTTCGGTGTGAAAGTCAGAAAGGGTTGAGACTGCCGCGCAGCGCATGGGCGTGCGTGGCGTCGGGTGATTCGGTACGGAGCGTGCCGCGTGGCGCGGCGGCGTCGCCGCGGGTTGGCGGCGCGAGCGCGTATTGTACTTCGCCGCCGGCTGCCGCTGGCACCGCGCAGGCCATTCGGCCGACCCGCGTTCATAGCCACGCGGCGACGCCGCCGTGCCCCGAGCAGGTGCCGCGCCGATGGCGGCTGAAGCTGTACGTGCCGTCGCGGCAGCGCGCGCTCGCACCCTCGGGCACGCGGCCCGATTTCGAATGGGCCGGCGCATGGACGGTGTCGCCGTCGCGATTACGGTACGTGTCGTGCCGGTCGAGATCGGCTTCGTTGCCATAGCCAGGCGACGCGCGATACGCGTGCGCCGGAGGCGGCAGGGCAGCGCACGCGACGAGCAGCGCGGCCGACAGGGTCGCGATGCGCGTCGTGCGGCGGAGCAGGGCGGGTATGGTCTCTCTCCGGATGTTGTTGTCTGCTGGTGATCGCAGGCCGGCGGGCCGGGTCGCATGTCAGTCGACCGGCTGAAGATCGGTGCCGCCGCCCGGTGGTACGGCCACGCTACGCCGCGCCGGTCATCGATGCCGCGCCGTCGGCCTGCGCGGCATCGAGTATCCACCGGCGGAACGCCGCGACTTTCGCACGTTCCGCATGATGCGGGGGATAGACGAGGTAGTACGCGAAGTCGTCGAGCCACGCGACGTCGGCAAGCTGCACGAGCCGGCCGCTCGCGAGTTCGTTGCGCACCATCGCCGCCGGCAGCAGTCCGGCGCCCTGGCCGGCGAGGATTGCCTGCAGCAACAGGCCGGAATCGTCGAACGCGGGGCCGCGCGGCGGGCCGAAGTCATCGATTCGCTGCGCATCGAACCAGATGTGCCAGCCCTTGCGTTCGGCGTCGTGCAGATGAGGCCAGCCGGCCAGGTCGGCTGGCGTGGCCGGCATGCCCAGCCGCGCGACGAGTGCCGGCGCCGCGAGTGCGACGATCTCCACCGTCAGCAGCCGTTCGCTACATAGCCCGATGTAGCGGCCGAGACCGTGGCGGATCGCGACGTCGACGCCGTCGCGGGAGAAATCGGCGAGCGCGTGGCTCGCGACGATCTGCAGGTCGACGTCCGGGCACGCGTCGCGGAACTGCGCGAGGCGCGGCACGAGCCAGGCGGACGCGAAAAACGGCGTGACGCTCACCGTCAGCACGCCGCTGTCGGCGGTGCCCGACACGCGTTGCGATGCGTCGGCGATCTGGCGGAACGCGTTGCGCACGGGCGGCAAGTAGTCGCGGCCCGCCGCAGTCAGCAGGATGCCGCGGTTCACGCGCTCGAACAGTTGCACGCCGAGATGTGTCTCGAGCGTGCGGATCATCTGGCTTACCGCGCCGGGCGTGACCGACAGCTCCTCGGCCGCGGATTTCACCGACAGATGGCGGGCGGCCGCCTCGAACGCACGCAGCGCGTTGAGGGGCGGTAGGCGGGAACGGATCATTGAGTTTTTCTAAAGCGAAAGGCCGACGAAATATCGTTTGAGGCGATGCGTACGCGCGAGTACCGTCATCGCAACGGATCGCATTCGTCGCGGCTGTCTTGCTGCAGGCGATGCGATCAACATAGTTCAACTATATCCATGAGGCAATCCGGATGCCGCGCGGCATCCGGCGAAACCTGAGAGGAGCATCGTCATGAGCAGCCCGCGCGCATCGCGCGTCTTCTACGGCTGGTATGTGGTGGCGGCGGCATTCGCCGTCACGTTCGTCGGATTCGGCAGTGCGTACACGTTCAGCGCGTTCGTCGAATCGCTGCAGCGGGATTTCGCCGCCTCGCGCGGGCAGATCTCGCTCGTGTTCTCGCTCGCCGGCTTCCTGTATTTCGGCTTCGGCATCGTCAGCGGCCCGCTTGCCGATCGCTTCGGCTCGCGGCGGCTCGCCATCGCCGGCATGTTGCTGACGGCCGCCGGTCTCGCAGCGGCCGGTGCCGCGCATACGCTGCTGCAGGTCTATGTCGCATACGGGCTCGGGGTCGGTTTCGGCGTCGGCTGTGCGTATGTGCCGGCCGTCGGCGCCGTGCAACGCTGGTTCGTGCGGCGGCGCGGTTTCGCGTCGGGGCTTGCGGTTGCCGGGATCGGTGTCGGCACGCTCGTGATGCCGCCGCTCGCATCCGCGCTGATCGCGCACGTTGGCTGGCGCGGCGCGTATGTCACGTTGGCGGCGATCGCGTTGGTGGTGGGCGCGGGCATGTCGCTGCTGATCGAGAACGATCCGCGCGGGCGCGGCTTGTTGCCCGACGGCGACGCGGCGCGTACGCAAGCGGGCGACGCGCCGCCCGGCGCCGCTTCGTCGGCACCGGCCGGCGCGACCGTGCGCGAGGCCGTGACGTCGCGACCGTTCGCGAGCCTCTACGCCGCGTGTCTCGTGTGCTCGTTCGGCGTCTTCGTGCCGTTCGTGCACCTTGTGCCGTACGCGCTCGATCATGGTGTTGCGCCGTCGACGGCCGTGCTGCTGCTCGGCGCGATCGGCGTCGGCAGCACGGCAGGGCGCTTCTTCCTTGGCGGCCTCGCCGACCGCTTCGGCCGCCGCGCGTCGCTGCTCGCGATGTTCGCGGGCATGGCCGTCGCGCTCGTCGCGTGGGCCGGCGCGGGGAGCGTTGCGACGCTGGCCGCGTTCGCACTCGTGTTCGGCGTGTTCTACGGTGGCTGGGTCGCCGTGCTGCCCGCCGTCGTGATGGACTATTTCGGCGGCCGCAACGTGAGCGCGATCATCGGCGTGCTGTACACGAGCGTCGCGTTCGGCACGCTGATCGGGCCCGCCGCGGCCGGTTTCATCTACGACGCGGGCGGCGGCTATCTCGTGCCGATCCTGGCCAGCGCAGTCGCCAATGCGATCGCGTTCGCGATCGTTGCCACTACCGGACGCGCACCGGTGGCCGCGCGCGCGGTCGGCCGCTAGGTAGGTGTCGCGGCACGGCCGGGCGCCTCGCGGTCAGGTGTCATCCGCGATTTCTGCTACGGTGTGCGGGCGTCGATCATCGACGGGCGGAGGCGCATCGTGACATTCGACGAAGTTCGGCAGATCGCGCTGGCATGGCGCGGTGTCGAGGAGGGCACGTCGTACGGCACGCCTGCACTCAGGGTGAAGGGCAAGATGCTCGCGCGGCTGCGCGAGGACGGCGACACGCTCGTCGTGAAGGGCGTCGGCCCAGACGAGCGGGCGTGGCTGATCGAATCGGAGCCCGACGTGTATTACGTGACCGACCACTATGCGGGCTGGCCGATCGTGCTGGTGCGTCTGTCGGCCGCGCATCCCGACGCCGTGAAAAACCTGCTTCTGCGCGCATGGCGCACGATCGTGCCGGCTAAATGGCGGGACGAAGGGCAGGGCGAGGGGCCGGGCGGCGCGAACTGAGCAGCCGGCGCAACACCTGCGTGGCACGCGAACCACTTCGACCGGACGCGTTTGTCGCCGCGACACCGGACGACCCGTATCGCCTTCAATCGCTTGATCCGGCGGCGCTCGCGTGAATGCCGAACCGGACCAAGCGTTGCATCGATTCACATCGATGCAACAAGTGGTTCTATCGAAATTCTTCAATTGGTTCTTAGTGAAGAACCGTTTGGTGCTTACACTCCTTCGCTTCGAAGGCGGCTGACCGACAGCCGACGGAAAGGGCGCACGCGATGCGCCGGCACCCTTGAGCGCCGCATCGCACCCGCAGCTTCGCAGCCTGCGTCGCGCCCCGAACCGGAACAGGCTCGATCCGGCTTCCTGCCCACGTGCCGCGCACGCGCGGCGGGCGGCCGGGTTCAACAACGACAACTCCCCGCGCCGCCTTCACGCGACACCCGGTCGTACCGGAACCGTTTTTTGGAGAGAGACACATGAGTGGAAGCAACACGGGCCTCGGCACGGGCCTGAAGCAGCGTCACGTGACGATGATGTCGATTGCCGGCGTCATCGGCGCGGGCTTGTTCGTCGGCTCCGGCCATGCGATCGCGGAAGCCGGTCCGGCTTCGATCCTCGCGTATGCGATCGCGGGCGTGCTGGTCGTGCTGGTGATGCGCATGCTCGGCGAGATGGCCGTCGCGCATCCCGACAGCGGTTCGTTCTCGACCTATGCCGATCGCGCGATCGGCCATTGGGCCGGCTTCGCCATCGGCTGGCTGTACTGGTGGTTCTGGGTACTCGTGATTCCGATCGAGGCGACCGCCGCCGCCACCATTCTCAATGCATGGTTCCCAGGCATCGCGACCTGGATCTTCGCGCTCGGCATCACGCTGCTGCTGACGATCACGAACCTCTTCTCGGTCAAGAACTACGGCGAATTCGAATTCTGGTTCGCGCTGATCAAGGTCGTCGCGATCGTCGTGTTCCTGTGCATCGGCGGTGCGGCGATCGTCGGCATCGTGCCCGCGCCGGCCGTATCGGGCGTATCGAACCTCTTCGTGCACCAGGGCTTCATGCCGAACGGCGCCGGCGCGGTGCTCGCGGCGATGCTGACGACGATGTTCTCGTTCCTCGGCACCGAGATCGTGACGATCGCGGCCGCCGAGTCGGACAACCCGCAGCGTCAGATCGTGCGCGCGACGAATTCCGTCATCTGGCGTATCACGCTGTTCTATCTCGGCTCGATCCTCGTCGTCGCGGCCATCGTGCCGTGGAACGATCCGCTGCTGCCGAAGCACGGCTCGTATCAGCGCGCGATGGAGCTGATCGGCATCCCGAACGCGAAGGCCATCATCGACGTGATCGTGCTCGTGTCGGTCGCGAGCTGCCTGAATTCCGCGCTGTACACCGCATCGCGGATGCTGTTCTCGCTGTCCAAGCGCAAGGACGCGCCCGCCTTCCTGCATCGCACCGATGCGACCGGCACGCCGCGTGCGGCCGTGCTGGCATCGACCGCGTTCGGTTTCCTGACCGTGATCGCGAACTACCTGATGCCGGAGCAGGTGTTCGGCTTCCTGCTGGCGACGTCGGGCGCGATCGCGCTGCTCGTGTATCTCGTGATCGCGATCTCGCAGCTGCGGATGCGCAAGACGCTCGAATCGAGCGGCGCCGACCTCACGTTGCGGATGTGGCTGTTCCCGTGGCTCACGTGGGCGGTGATCCTGTTCATCTGCGGCACGCTGACCGTGATGTTCGTCAGCGAGGAACACCGGATGGAAGTAGGCGCGACGGCCGTGCTCGCGTTGCTCGTGCTGTTTGCGTCGTGGCTGAACAAGCGCGGCCGCGACGCGCAAGCGGGGGCGGGGCGGCGGGTATCGGCGATGTGATGACGACGTGATGGAGCGGCGGCTGCGCTGAGCGTTTGCTGCCCGCCGGCGCGGGGATTCCCGTCGTGAAAATGGCCCGATCGGCATGTGCCGGTCGGGCCATTTGTTTTTCATGAGTAAGCAGATGCGCTTGCCCCTGGCGATGCAGGCCGTTCCGCAACATGGCGCGGCATCGACATCTGGACTCACAAAAATCGAACTCGTCTGATTTCATCGACAACGGCAACTTCATACATTGTTCGCTTCGACAACCGAAGTGAATGATGAAGTCGACTCGCGATTAGCGGTCGTGCCGGGAGGGTGACAGATGGCGAATGAGAGCATGCGATTGAGTGAAGCGGGCTGGGCCGAGCTGCGTCGGCGGGAAAGCGCGGTGATGGCCTACTACAACGATCAGGCAAACAACTGCACTTATGGTGTCGGGACGCTTGCTCATACCGGGCCTTGCACCCCGGAAGAATTGCGCAGGCCGGTTACGACGACGCAGGTGAATGCGCAACTCGCAGCCCGTGTCAGACGGGCGGAGGCCGCCGTGCGACGACATGTCTCAACTCGGCAATTGACGCAGGTGCAATTCGATGAACTCGTCAGCTATACATACAATGCCGGTAATACAGGCGCGCTGGCCGCGCTGCATTCGGCGAATCAGAGCGATGATGCTGGCGTGGTGTCACACATGATTCAGCTCGTCTGGATTCATCCGCGAGACGAGAACGGGCGTCGCCTGGCACCGGTCCGTTCGAACGGTCTTGTCAATCGGCGTCGGCTCGAATCGGCGCCGTTTCAGCCACAACAGAGGGCACAGTGAGACGGGCCATGATAGGTTTGTTCGTGCTGGTGTCGATGAATGCATGTGCCGGTCCGACGCCAGCCGACGAGATAGCAGCACGCAGTGGTTTGCCGGCAAGCGAGGTCAATGCGTTGCTCAGCGACTGCTATTCGAATCAGACGAGCATGAATTTCTGCGCTTGGCGCGATCAACTTGTCGCCGAGCGGGAATTGCAGCGCGTCGTCGATAAACAGGCGGGCGAGCAGCCGCAGCGCAAGAAGGCGCTCGACGCGCAGATTGCGAAGTGGAAGAGGGCGCGCGACGCGTCATGCGAAAAATCGACGCGTAACGCATGGGGTGACGGGTCAATGCGTCCCGCAGCACAGGCGATCTGTGCAGCGGAGGCGACGAAGGAAATGACGAAAAGATTGTCCGCGAGCACCTCCCGCAAACCTTCATGAACCAATGCGGAATGAAAAAAGGCCCGCTACTTCAGCGGGCCTTTCCGGGGTGCCGTGACACTGCGAGAGGCGGTGTCTGTCGATGTGTCAGACGTTGAACAGGAAGTTCATCACGTCCCCGTCGTGCACGACATATTCCTTCCCTTCCGCGCGCATCTTGCCGGCTTCCTTCGCACCCTGTTCACCCTTGTACGTGATGAAGTCGTCAAATGCGATCGTCTGCGCGCGGATGAAGCCGCGCTCGAAGTCGGTGTGGATCACGCCGGCTGCTTGCGGCGCCGTGTCGCCGATGTGGATCGTCCACGCGCGCACTTCCTTCACGCCCGCGGTGAAGTAGGTCTGCAGGCCGAGCAGCTTGAAGCCCGCGCGGATCACGCGGTCGAGGCCCGGCTCTTCCATGCCCATGTCGGCGAGGAACGCTTCCTTGTCCGCATCGTCGAGATCGGCGATTTCCGCCTCGATCGCCGCGCACACCGCGACCACCGGCGAATTCTCGGCTTCCGCGTACTTGCGTACCGCGTCGAGGTGCGGGTTGTTCTCGAAGCCGTCATCCTTCACGTTCGCGACGTACATTGCCGGCTTCGCGGTGATCAGGCAGAACGGCTTGAGCAGCGCCTGCTCGTCGTCCGACAGATCGAGGCCGCGCACGGCCTTGCCCTGGTCGAGGTGCGCGCGCACCTTTTCGAGCACCGCGGCGAGCTTCACCGCTTCCTTGTCGTTGCCCGACTTCGCGGCCTTCGAGTAGCGCGTGAGCGCCTTCTCGACAGTGCCGAGGTCGGCGAGCGCGAGTTCGGTGTTGATCACTTCGATGTCGTCGATCGGGCTGACCTTGCCGGCGACGTGGATGACGTTGTCGTCCTCGAAGCAGCGTACGACGTGCGTGATCGCATCGGTTTCGCGGATGTTCGCGAGGAACTGGTTGCCGAGGCCTTCACCCTTGCTCGCGCCCGCGACGAGGCCCGCGATGTCGACGAATTCGACGACGGCCGGCACGACGCGCTCGGGGCTGATGATTTCGGCGAGCGCCTTCAGGCGCGTGTCGGGCACTTCGACGATGCCGACGTTCGGCTCGATCGTGCAGAACGGGTAGTTCTCGGCGGCGATGCCGGCCTTGGTCAGCGCATTGAACAGGGTGGACTTGCCGACGTTGGGCAAGCCGACGATGCCGCATTTGAGACTCATGGAATCCTTCGGACGGGTGGAGCGGCGCGGCCGGACAAGGCACGGCGGCGCGGGAAAATAGGGACGGCCGGCGCCTGGGGCGCGGCGGGCCGACGTTCAAAGGCGCTATTGTACCGTGCCGACGCCCGGTTTCCGGCCTTCCCCCGAACGCCCGATGTGACCGGCCGCTACGCTGCCGGGCCGGCCCGCGATTCTGCTGATTTCCCGCAAAGTCCGGCCGCGTAAGGGATGGGCCTCGCAGCTATAATGCCCGCCATGACTGCCCACCACACCTTCGACGTCGCCGTGGTCGGCGGCGGGCTTGTCGGCAAGACGGCCGCGCTCGCGCTGACCCAGTCCGGCTACAAGACCGCCTTGCTCGCCCAGCCGGCCACACCGCGCCCCGCCGATCTCGCGTTCGACACGCGCATCTACGCGCTGTCGTCCAGCTCGCAGGCATTGCTCGAGCGGCTGCGGGTCTGGCAGGCGCTCGACCATGGCCGGCTCGCGCCGGTCTACGACATGCGCGTGTACGGCGATGCGCACGCGGAGCTGCATTTCTCCGCGTATCAGGCCTCCGTGCCGCAGCTCGCGTGGATCGCCGAATCGTCGCTGATCGAGGCGTCGCTCGACGCCGCACTGCGGTTCCAGCCGAACCTCACGTGGTTCGACGCGCGCGCGCAGGGCTTCGACGTACGCGACGACGCGGCCGTGCTCACGCTGTCGTCGGGGCAAGTGCTCGAAGCGGACCTCGTGGTCGGCGCGGATGGCGCGCATTCGTGGGTGCGCTCCCAGATGGGGGCCAGGATCGAGCGGCGCGATTACCGGCAGACGGGCGTCGTCGCGAACTTCAAGGCGTCGCTCCCGCACCGCGAGGCCGCCAGCCAATGGTTCCGCGACGGCGAGATCGTCGCGTTGCTGCCGCTGCCGGACGGTCATGTATCGCTCGTGTGGTCCGCGCACACCGCGCACGCGGACGAACTGCTCGCGCTCGATCCCGCGCAACTCGCGGCCGAGGTCGAGCGCGTGTCGCACGGCCGGGTCGGCGCGCTCGAATGCGTGACGCCCGCAGCCGGTTTCCCGCTCGCGCTACAAACCGTCGACAAGCTGATCGCCCCGCGCGTCGCGCTCGTCGGCGATGCCGCACACCTGATCCACCCGCTCGCGGGGCAGGGGATGAACCTCGGGCTGCGCGATGTCGCGGCGCTCGCCGATGCGATCGCGAACAAGGAGAGCTTCCGCAACCTCGGCGACACGGTGCTGCTGCGCCGCTACGAGCGTTCTCGCCGCGAGGACATCCGCGCGCTGATGGTCGCGACCGACGGGCTGCAGCGGCTCTTCGCGGTGCCCGGCTCGTTCGCGAAGGCCGTGCGCAACGCGGGCATGGCGTTCGTCGGCGCGCAGCCGCTCGTGAAGCGCTGGCTCGTGTCGGCCGCGCTCGGCTGATCGAACCTTCGCGTCCCCGGCCTGTCGGACAGGGCTCCGTTACGGCGTACACTGTGACGTGCACTCCGATTGAGCTGAAGGAACAACAGGATGAAAAAAACGATCCGCATCGCATCGCTGGCGCTGGCCGTCACGATGGCGACGCTCGGCTGCAGCGCGCAGGCCGACCAAACCACGGACAAGCTGAAAGCCACGCTGCAAGCGCGTCTCGGCAGCGACGCGCCGATCAAGAGCGTGTCGAAATCGCCGGTCGCGGGCCTGTACGAAGTCAACCTCGGCACGCAGATCATCTATAGCGACGCAGCCGGCGACTACGTGCTGCTCGGCGATCTCGTCGACACCAAGACGCACAAGAACCTGACCGACGCACGCCTGTCCGACCTCAACAAGATCGACTTCGCGAGCCTGCCGCTCGCCAACGCGATCAAGGTCGTCAAGGGCAACGGCGCACGCAAGATCGCGGTGTTCTCCGATCCGAACTGCCCGTACTGCAAGCGGCTCGAGACGACGCTTCAGTCGATCGACAACGTGACCGTCTACACCTTCCTGTACCCGGTGCTGTCGCCCGATTCGACCACCAAGTCGAAGGCGATCTGGTGCGCGACCGACCGCGCGAAAACCTGGGAGGGCTGGATGCTCGACCATCGCGCACCGTCCGGCGCCGGCAACTGCGATACGAGCGCGCTCGACAAGAACCTCGCGCTTGGCCGCGGGATGAACGTCACCGGCACGCCGACGATCTTCCTGCCCGACGGCCGTCGGCTGCCGGGCGCGGTGTCGGCCGACCAGCTGAACCAGGCGCTCGCGTCGAGCAAGTAACCGACCGACACGCCGGGCCGCGTGGCCCGGCCAGCGAGGGGCGCCCGCGATATTTGCCGGCGCCTCTCTTCGTTTCCGCCGCCGTATTCCGTCCGATTTTCGACCGATTGCCACGATGACCCAGCCGATCCGTTATTCGATTGCCCCGAAAGATCTTGCCGCGCACCTGTTCGAAGTGTCGGTGACGGTCACCGATCCCGATCCCGCAGGCCAGCGCTTCTCGCTGCCGGTGTGGATTCCGGGCAGCTACCTCGTGCGCGAGTTCGCGCGCAACATCGTGACGCTCGCCGCGTTCAACGACACGGGCCGCAAGGTGCGGATCGCGAAAACCGACAAGAACACATGGCAGGCCGCGCCGGTGAACGGCACGCTGACGCTGCGCTACGACGTGTATGCGTGGGACCTGTCGGTCCGCTCCGCGTATCTTGACGAATCGGGCGGCTTCTTCAACGCCACGGCCGTGTTCTTGAGCGTCGCCGGTCGCGAGGATGCGCCGTGCGAAGTCGACATCGCGAAACCGGCGGGGGCCGCGTTCCGCACGTGGCGCGTCGGCACGTCGCTACCTGAGGCGCGCGGCACCAGGCGCTACGGGTTCGGCGCGTATCGCGCGTCGAACTATGACGAGCTCGCCGACCATCCGGTGACGATCGGCGAGTTCGCACTGGCAACCTTTGACGCACACGGCGTGCCGCACGACATCGTGATCGCCGGGCGCGTCACGCAGCTCGACATGGAGCGGCTACGCACCGACCTGAAGCGCGTGTGCGAAGCGCAGATAGCGCTGTTCGAGCAGAAATCGAGGAAGGCACCGATGGACCGCTACGTGTTCATGACGCTCGCGGTCAGCGACGGCTACGGCGGCCTCGAGCATCGTGCGTCGACCGCGCTGATCTGCAACCGCACCGACCTGCCGGTGAAGGGCCGGCAGGAAACGACGGAAGGCTATCGCACGTATCTCGGCCTTTGCAGCCACGAGTATTTCCACACGTGGAACGTGAAGCGCATCAAGCCGGCCGCGTTCGTGCCGTACGACCTCGCGCGGGAAAACTACACGTCGCTGCTGTGGCTGTTCGAGGGCTTCACGTCGTATTACGACGACTTGATGCTCGTGCGCAGCGGGCTGATGTCGCAGGACGAATATTTCGCGGCGCTCGGCCGTACCGTCGGCGGTGTGCTGCGCGGCACGGGGCGCCTGAAGCAAAGCGTCGCGGAAAGCTCGTTCGACGCGTGGGTCAAGTATTACCGGCAGGACGAGAACGCGACCAACGCGATCGTCAGCTACTACACGAAGGGCTCGCTCGTCGCGCTCGCGTTCGATCTCGCGATCCGCGCGCAGACGCGCAACCGCAAGTCGCTCGACGACGTGATGCGTCTGCTGTGGCAGCGCTACGGCCGAGAGTTCTATCGCGGCAAGCAGGCGGGCGTCGAGGAACACGAGGTCGAGACGCTGATCGAGGAAGCCACGGGCGTCGCACTCGGCCGGCTGTTCGCAGACGCCGTGTACGGCACGCGCGACCTGCCGCTCGCCGAACTGCTCGCGCCGTTCGGCGTGGCGCTCGCGCCCGAGGTCGCGTCCGGCGCGGCTGCGAAGCCGACGATCGGCGCGCGCCTGCGCGGCGGTGCGGACTGCACGCTGGCGGCGGTCTACGAAGGCGGCGGTTCGCATCGTGCAGGGCTGTCGGCTGGCGACACGCTGATCGCGGTCGACGGGCTGCGGGTTACCGGCACGAATCTCGACACGCTGCTTGCGCGCTACCGGCCGGGCGACAAGGTGGAGGTGCACGCGTTCCGCCGCGACGAGCTGCGGACCGTGAAACTGAAGCTGGACGGGCCGGAAGTCTCACGCTACCGGCTTACGGCGGCCGCGAAGCCGGCCGCCGCGCACAAGGCCCGGGAAGCCTGGCTGAAAGGCTGAGCATGTGTGAGCGGGTTTCGGGGCGCGATCATGGATTGTTCTGTTGGTGCAACAATCCGTCGCCCGGAACCCGCTTTTTCGCGATCATTCGGCCACGCACAATGGCGTCACTCGCGCTACCGAAGCGCAACCTAACTGGAGCCTGACATGACGACCATTCTGCAAATCAATTCCGCGGCGCGCTCGCAAGGTGCGCAGTCCACGCTGCTGGCCAACGAACTGACGGCAAAGCTGCAACAATCGAACCCCGGCGCGAAGGTCGTGGTTCGTGACCTGCTGGCCGACGCGCTGCCGCACCTCGACGAATCGGTGCTTGGTGCGTTCTTCACGCCGGCCGACAAGCGTAATGCGGAACAGAATGCGATCGTCGCGAAGAGCGATGCGCTGATCGCCGAACTGCAAGCTGCCGACATCATCGTGATCGGCGCACCGATGTACAACTTCGGCGTCTCGTCGCAACTGAAGACGTATTTCGACTGGATCGCCCGCGCAGGCGTCACGTTCCGCTACACCGAGAACGGCCCGGAAGGCCTGATCACGGGCAAGAAGGTTCATGTGGTGACGGCGCGCGGCGGCAAGTACGCCGGCACGCCGAACGACAGCCAGACGCCGTTCCTGCGCACGTTCCTCGGCTTCGTCGGCATGACCGACGTGAGCTTCATCCATGCCGAAGGCCTGAACCTCGGGCCGGATTCGCAGAGCGCGGCACTTGCTAGCGCACGCGAAGCGATCGCTGCTGCGTAAGGCCGGTGCGGGTGCGTTGCATCCGCTGCGTCGTCCGATAAAAAAACGCCGCGTTCCGAAAGGGACGCGGCGTTTTTGCGTGATGCGTGCGAAACGCGATTACGCGATTACGCGATTACGCGAGCGTTTCGGCCACTTCCGGCAGGCGCCAGTCGATCGGCTCGCGGCCCGCTTCGACGAGATAGTCGTTCGCGAGCGCGAAGTGGCGGCAACCGAGGAAGCCGCGGTGTGCAGACAGCGGCGACGGATGCGGCGCCTCGAGCACGCAGTGCGCGCTCGCATCGAACAGCGCGCGCTTCGCCTGCGCATGCGCGCCCCACAGCATGAACACGAGCCCGCGATGGCGGCCGGCCAGTTCGCGGATCAGCGTGTCCGTGCATTGCTCCCAGCCGCGCTTCGCGTGGCTCGCGGCCGCACCGCGCTCGACCGTCAGCACGGTGTTGAGCAGCAGCACGCCCTGGCGCGCCCAGGTATCGAGGCAGCCGTGACGCGGCGTGTCGTGGCCGAAATTCGCGACGATTTCCTTGAAGATGTTGCGCAGCGACGGCGGCGTGCGCACGGCAGGCGGCACCGAGAACGCAAGGCCGTGCGCCTGCGGCGTGCCGCGGTCGTCGCCGTGGTACGGGTCCTGGCCGAGGATCACGACTTTCACATCGTCCGGGCTCGTCAGGCGCAGCGCACGGAACACGTCGGTCGGGTAGACCGTCTTGCCGGCCGCGCGCTCGTCGTCGACGAAGCGGCACAGCGGCGCATACGCGTCGCTGTCGGTGAAGGGTTTCAGCACCTCGCGCCAGACGACCGGCAATGCATCGAATTGCGCGGCGAGGTGCGGGACGTCCGCGGCAACGGGCCGCGGCGCGGCGGAAACCGGGGCGGCTGCCGCGGCCTTTTTGGCGGGCTTGCGCCCGGCTGAGGCCGGCGCGGGCGCCGGGGCGGGAACATCGTCCTGCGCCGTTTCCGGTACAGGATCGTCGAACAGCGACGCCTGGTGTGGCGTACGGAGAGTCTTGCGGGTTGCCATGCGTGATGCGGGTTTATTGCGCGCGCAGCCGGTAGCCGCGCTGCGCCTTGCTGATGTTTTCGGGGGCGAGGCCCGGCAGCGCCTGCTGCAGTTCGGCGGCGAGCGTCGCGAGCGCTGCTTCCGGGCCGTCGATCAGTTCGAGTTCGATTTCGCTGATCGGTTCGCGGCGCGTATCGTTTTCCGCCTGGACGACGATCTCGCCGATGTCGACCGCGGCCTCGACGGTTGCGCCGCCGATTGCGATGCGCCACAGCGTACGCGAAAAGTCCGTCCGGAACAGCGCGTGCAGTGCGGGCGCCGCGTCGCGCAATGCGCTGGCGGCGCCCGGCACGTCACACGCAGCGACGAGCGCATCGATTTCGAGCGCATCGCCGGCGACGGGCAACTCCCATTCGTGGCGGCTATGCAGGCCGGCTTCCGCGCTGCCGACCGTCTTGAAGGTCTGCAACCAGCCGTGCGGCGTGCGGCGCACACGCACCGCGCTCTTGGAACGGGCCAGCGCGAGATCGGGCGTGTCGTAGTAGACGTTCGCGAGCGCGATGACGTCGCCGGCTTCGCTGGTCAGCGTCTCGAAAAAACGCCGCGCCGCATCGGCCTGGCCGGCCGGCAGCGCGAGCTTGATTTCCTTTTCGATCGCCATCAGAAGAACATCCGCGCGAGTTCCTCGCCCGGCTGGTCGGCGCGCATGAACGCTTCGCCGACGAGGAACGCGTTCACGTTCGCCGCGCGCATCGTGTCGACTTCGGTGCGCGACAGGATCCCCGACTCGGTCACGACCATGCGGTCCTGCGGAATCATGTCGAGCATGTCGAGCGTGGTCTGGATCGTCGTCTCGAACGTGCGCAGGTTGCGGTTGTTGATGCCGAGCAGCGGCGTCTTCAGCGTCAGCGCCTGTTCCATCTCGTTGCGATCGTGCACTTCGACCAGCACCGCGAGGCCGAGCGAGTGCGCGTACGCCTCGAGTTCCTGCATCAGCGGCGTGTCGAGCGCGGCGGCGATCAGCAGGATCGCGTCGGCGCCCATCGCGCGTGCCTCGAGGATCTGGTACGCGTCGACGATGAAGTCCTTGCGTAGCACCGGCAGCGTGCAGGCCGCGCGTGCCTCCTGGAGATAGCGGACGCTGCCCTGGAAGAACTGTTCATCGGTCAGCACCGACAGGCATGCGGCGCCGTGTGCCGCATACGAGCGCGCGATGTCGGCCGGCACGAAATGTTCGCGCAGCACGCCCTTCGACGGGCTTGCCTTCTTTACTTCGGCAATCACTGCCGCGTTGCCGGCCGCCTGCTTCGCGCGCAGCGCGCCGACGAAGTCGCGCAGGTCGCGCGTGGACGCTTCGAGTTTCAGTGCCTCGAGCGGCGTGCTGCGCATGGCCGCCGCGACTTCTTCGCGCTTGACGGCGATGATGCGGTCGAGAATGTCGCTCATGTGGGTTCCTGCTTGATTCGTAAGGGGAGTCAGCGCTTGAATTGCTGCGTGAAGCGCACGAGTTCGTCGACTTTCGCGCGTGCCTTGCCGCTCGCGATCGCTTCGCGGGCGAGTTGGATGCCGTCTGCGATCGATTCGGCGATATTGGCCGCATAGAGCGCGGTGCCCGCGTTCAGCGTGACGATCTCGCGCGCGACGCCCGGCTGATTGTCCAGCGCGCCGAGCAGCATCGTGCGCGATTCCTCGGCATTTTCCACCTTCAGCGTGCGGTTCGACACCATCTGCAAGCCGAAGTCTTCCGGATGGATCTCGTATTCGTGCACCTTGCCGTCGCGCAATTCGCCGACGAGCGTCGCGGCGCCGAGCGACACTTCATCCATCCCGTCCTTGCCGTACACGACCAGCACGTGCTGCGCGCCCAGGCGCTGCATCACGCGCACCTGGATGCCGACGAGGTCAGGGTGGAACACGCCCATCAGCTGGTTCGGCGCGCCGGCCGGATTGGTCAGCGGGCCGAGGATGTTGAAGATCGTCCGCACGCCGAGCTCGCGGCGCACGGCCGCGATGTTTTTCATCGCCGGATGGTGGTTCGGCGCGAACATGAAGCCCATGCCGGTTTCGGCGATCGATGCGGCAACCTGCTCGGGTTGCAGGTCGATGTTCACGCCGAGCGCCTCGAGCACGTCGGCGCTGCCGGACTTGCTCGATACGCCGCGGTTGCCGTGCTTCGCGACCTTCGCGCCGGCCGCTGCCGTGATGAACATCGACGCGGTCGAGATGTTGAACGTGTGCGCGCCGTCGCCGCCCGTGCCGACGATGTCGACGAAGTTCGAGTTGTCCGGCACCTCGACGTGATTCGCGAATTCGCGCATCACGGTCGCGGCGGCGGCGATCTCGCCGATCGTCTCCTTCTTCACGCGCAGCCCGGTGATGATCGCGGCCGCCATCACGGGCGACATGTCGCCGCGCATGATGAGCCGCATCAGGTGCAGCATCTCATCGTGGAAGATTTCGCGGTGCTCGATCGTGCGTTGCAGCGCTTCCTGCGGGGTAATCGTCATCGTGCGTCTCCCGTCACGCAGCCGGCGCGGCCGCGTGGGCCGCTGCGCGATTCTGCTTCAGGAAATTCTCGAGTAGCGCATGGCCGTGCTCGGACAGGATCGATTCCGGGTGGAACTGCACACCTTCGATCGGCAGCGTCTTGTGGCGCACGCCCATGATCTCGCCGTCGTCGGTCCATGCGGACACCTCGAGGCAGTCGGGCAGCGATTCGCGCTCGATCGCGAGCGAGTGGTAGCGCGTCACGTCGAAATGCTTCGGCAGGTCGGCGAACACGCCGCGGCAGTCGGTTTCGATCCGGCTCACCTTGCCGTGCATGATGGTCTTCGCGCGCACGACGCGGCCGCCGAACGCTTCGCCGATCGCCTGGTGGCCGAGGCAGACGCCGAGGATCGGCTTCTTGCCCGCGAATTCGCGCAGCACGTCGAGCGTGATGCCTGCGTGCTGCGGGTTGCTCGGGCCGGGCGACAGGCAGATGGTGTCGGGATTCAGGCGCGCGATCTCGTCGAGCGTGATCTCGTCGTTGCGGTACGTGTGCACGTCCTCGCCCAGTTCGCCGAAGTACTGGACCAGGTTGTAGGTGAACGAGTCGTAGTTGTCGATCATGAGCAGCATGGTCAGTCTCCGTCAGAAGTCGCTATCGAGGCCGTCCTGGACCTGTTCGGCCGCACGCAGCACCGCGCGCGCCTTGTTCTCGGTCTCTTGCCATTCGGATTCGGGCACCGAGTCGGCGACGACGCCGGCCGCCGCTTGCACATACAGGTTGCCGTTGTGGATCAGGCCCGTGCGGATCGCGATCGCGAGATCCATCTCGCCCGAGAACGACAGGTAGCCGACGGCACCGCCGTACAGCCCGCGCTTGATCGGTTCGAGCTCGTCAATCAGTTCCATCGCGCGCACTTTCGGCGCACCGGACAGCGTGCCGGCCGGGAACGTCGCGCGCAGCACGTCGTAGTTCGTCATGCCGGGCTTCAGCTTGCCTTCGACCGAGCTGACGATGTGCTGCACGTGCGAGTACTTTTCGATCACCATCTTGTCGGTCACCTGCACCGAACCGATTTCCGCGATGCGGCCGACGTCGTTGCGCGCGAGGTCGATCAGCATCACGTGCTCGGCGATTTCCTTCGGATCGTTCAGCAGTTCGGTCGCGAGTTCGGCATCGCGCTCGGGCGTGTTGCCGCGCGGACGCGTGCCGGCGAGCGGACGGATCGTGACGATCTGGTCTTCGCCGCGCTTTTCCTGGCGGACCAGGATTTCCGGCGACGCGCCGACCACGTGGAAATCGCCGAAGTTGTAGTAATACATGTACGGCGACGGATTCAGCGAACGCAGCGCGCGATACAGCGACAGCGGATTGTCGCGGTACGGCTTCGTCAGTCGCTGGCCGACCTGGACCTGCATCAGTTCGCCGGCAGCGATGTATTCCTTCGCCTGGCGCACGGCGGCCAGATAGTCTTCCTTCTTGAACTCGCGGAACGTCTCGGTGCGCACGCTCGCCGACGTGACGGGCGGCTGCACGGTCGTGCGCAGGCGCTGCTTCAGCTCGCGCAGGCGCTGTTTCGCCTTCGTGTAAGCCTCGGGCTGGGCCGGATCCGCGTAAATGATCAGGTAGAGCTTGCCGGCGAGATTGTCGATCACCGCGACTTCCTCGGTGAGCAGCAACTGGATGTCAGGCAGGCCGAGATCGTCGCGCGGTGCGGTGTTCGCGAGCTTCTTCTCGATGTAGCGCACCGCGTCGTAGCCGAAATAGCCGGCGAGACCGCCGCAGAAGCGCGGCAGGCCCGGGCGCTGCGCGACCTTGAAGCGCGCCTGGAACGACTCGATGAATTCGAACGGATCGCCGTCGTGCGTCTCGACGACCTGGCCGTCGCGCACCACTTCCGACACGCCGTTGCGGGTACGTACCAGCGTGCGGGCGGGCAGGCCGATGAACGAATAGCGGCCGAAGCGTTCGCCGCCGACCACCGACTCGAGCAGGAACGAGTTCGCGCCCGCGCGTTCAGGCTGGGCCAGCTTCAGGTAGAGGGACAGCGGCGTTTCGAGGTCGGCGAGCGCTTCCGCGATCAGCGGGATGCGGTTGTAGCCTTCGTTCGCAAGCGATTGGAATTCGAGTTCGGTCATGTTCCGGTCCTGTTCGGGACGAGCGGCGGAGTGCGCCAGGGATCACTTGACGCTGCGCGGGCTGCCGTCGGCGAAAGGGCGGTCGATCGAGAAGTGCCTGTTGCCGGCCGGCACTCCGGGCGTGAACGTCGCGAGCCTGCGGCCGATCCTGAACGCAAGCGTTCGGACGCGGTAGAACTCGAGGTGGTGCGACGATCGGCGCGCGGATGCGCAGCGAGATAAAAAACGGCGCTGAAGACGTGCTTCAGCGTACCTCATCGAAGAGGTTAGCGCGACCAGCGACGCCAGGGCCAGGCTCCCCGGTCGATGCTGCTCAGACTCCGTTTTTTATTCAGAAACATGCGGATAGAAGAAATAATCAGATGGTTGGCCGGCCGGCATTGTGCGCGGTGATCGCGCGTGCTGCGACCAGCAACGAATCGACTATACCATCCGAATTTATCGTTTGTATAGCTTTGCCGTGGTTGTAGCCGTACGGCACCGTTAGCGTCGCCATGCCGGCCGCGCGGCCCGCCAGTGCATCGTTTTCCGAGTCGCCGATCGCGACCGCCGCGTCCGGCGCGACGCCGAGCGCGTCGCAGGCCGTCAGCATCGGCAGCGGATCGGGCTTCTTGCGCGCGACGCTGTCGCCGCCGAGCACGATGCCGAAGCGATCGATCAGCCCGTATTGCTCGAGCAGCTCGACCGCGAAGCGGTGCGGCTTGTTCGTCACGCACGCGAGCCGGATGCCGGCTGCGTGCAACGCATCGAGACCGGCTGCGACCTCGGGATAGAGGCGCGCGTGACGGCCATTGATCTTCGCGTACTCGGTCTGGTAGATCGCGAGCGCGTCGTCGAAGCGCGCGTGCGCGTCGTCGGGCGCGAAGCGCGGCTTCAGCACGCTCTGGATCAGATGCTCGGAGCCCTTGCCGACATAGCCGATCACCTCGTCGCGCGACGTGGCCGGCGCGCCGAGCTGCGCGAGCATCCCGTTCAGCCCGGCCGTGAAATCGTCGGCCGTGTCGACCATCGTGCCGTCGAGGTCGATCAGCGCCGCAGCGATGCGCGGCGCCGCAAAACGGATCGTGCCGTCGGCTTCGGCCGGTGCCTGACCGGCTTGCGAGGAATCGGCCACGGCGTCAGCTCCGTTCGACGGTGGCGAGCGCGGCGCGCATCTCGTCGATCACCTTGCGGTAGTCGGGCTTGCCGAAGATCGCCGAGCCCGCAACGAAGGTGTCCGCGCCGGCCGCAGCGATCTCCGCGATGTTGTCGGCCTTCACGCCGCCGTCCACCTCGAGCAGGATCTCGCGGCCGGTGCGCTCCGTGTACGCATCGATGCGCGCGCGCGCTTCGCGCAGCTTGTTCAGTGTTTCCGGAATGAACGACTGGCCACCGAAGCCGGGGTTCACCGACATCAGCAGCACGAAGTCCAGGCGGTCCATCACGTGGTCGAGATAGTTCAGCGGCGTGGCCGGATTGAACACGAGGCCGGCCTTGCAGCCGTGATCCCGGATCAGCGACAGCGTACGGTCGATGTGATCCGAGCCTTCCGGGTGGAAGCTGATCAGGTTCGCGCCGGCTTTCGCGAAATCGGGCACGATCCGGTCGACCGGGCGCACCATCAGGTGCACGTCGATCGGCACCTGCACGTGCGGGCGGATCGCCTCGCAGACGAGCGGGCCGATCGTCAGGTTCGGCACATAATGGTTGTCCATCACGTCGAAGTGAATCCAGTCGGCGCCGGCGGCGACCACGTTGCGGACTTCTTCGCCGAGCCGTGCAAAGTCGGCCGACAGGATGCTGGGAGCGATGCGGAATTGAGTCATGACAGGGGAGCGGGGACGCTGCGGCGCAAAACCGCCATTCTACCGTCCGGCGACCCGGTGCGCGGCGACGGGCCGTGCGGTTGCGGCCCGATTCCGCATAGAATGCCGAACCAATGCGGCGCGCCGCGGCCTGGCCGCTCGAGTCGGCGCGGGCGGTTACCTACAGCGGAAACACCATGAGTCAGTATCAGTTCACCGTTTCGGTGAAAACCAGCTACTTGCCGGAACAATCCGACCCCGATCGACGTCAATACGCATTCGCGTACACGCTGACGATCCGCAACACGGGGCAGGTCGCGGCGCAGTTGATCGCGCGTCACTGGATCATTACGGACAGCGAAAACCACGTGCAGGAAGTGAAGGGGCTCGGCGTCGTCGGGCACCAGCCGCTGCTGCAGCCGGGCGAACAGTTCGAATACACGAGCTGGGCCGTGATCGCGACGCCGGTCGGCACGATGCGCGGCGCGTACTTCTGCGTGGCGGAGGACGGCGAGCGGTTCGATGCGCCGGTCGACGAGTTTGCGCTGCACATGCCGCGCACGCTGCATTGAGCGTGCGGGGCCGGTCAGCGTGGCTGGCGGTCGTTGCCGCGGGCGTGCTTCTTCCTGCCCGACGACGTCCACACGACGATGAAGATCAGCAGGGCAAGCGCTACGAAAGCTTCGAGCGCGAAGATGAGCATCGGATATTGGTCGAGAAAATCTGACATGGCGGTTTCCATCAAGAACGGACATTGTATGTGGTTTGGGCCCCGGGTGGCCGGCTGGGTTGCGGCGGCCGCGACGGCCGCGCTGCTTGCTGCGTGCGGCGGCGCGCCGACGCGAACGTCGGCGCTCAAGCCGCCGACCGGCGCGGCGATCGTGCCGGGGCAGGTCGCCGCGAAGCGGCTGACGCCGGTCGCTTGGCAGCAGGTGCCGGGCTGGCAGGACGATTCGCTGATCGGCGCGACGGCCGCGCTGCGGCAGAACTGCGTGCGGCTTGCGCGCCAGCCGGCGTGGCAGCGCGCCTGCGCGGCTGCCGACCAGCTCGACGAGCTCGACGTCAGCAGCGCGCGTGCATTCTTCGAAACGTATTTCACGCCGTTTCAGCTGGCGAACACCGACGGCACGCTCGACGGGCTCGTGACCGGCTATTACGAGCCGCTGCTGCACGGTTCCCGTGTGCGTCGCGGTCCTTACCAGTACGCGCTGTATCGCTGGCCGGCCGGCTATCGTGCCGGCGCCGCGCTGCCCGCTCGCGCGCAGCTCGAGCGCGCTGGCGTCCTGAACGGCAACGAACTCGTGTGGGTCGACGATCCGATCGAGGCGTTCTTCCTGCAGGTACAGGGTTCGGGACGCGTGCTGCTCGACGACGGTTCGGTGATGCGGGTCGGCTTCGGCGGCACCAACAACCAGCCGTATCGCTCGATCGGCAAGTGGCTGCTCGATCGCGGCGAGCTGACGCCCGCTCAGGCGACGATGCAGGGCATCAAGGCGTGGGCGAAGGCGAACCCGACTCGCGTCGACGCGTTGCTCGACACGAATCCGCGCTTCGTGTTCTTCCGCGACATGCCGACCAAGGAAGATGCGCCGCACGGCGGCGCGGACGGCCCGATCGGTGCGCTCGGCGTGCCGCTCACGCCCGAGCGTTCGATCGCGGTCGATCCGTCGTCGATCCCGCTCGGCACGCCCGTGTTCCTGCAGACCACGCGTCCGCTGACGAATACGCCGATGAACCGGCTCGTGTTCGCGCAGGATACGGGTTCCGCGATCCGGGGTGGCGTGCGGGCCGACTATTTCTGGGGGCTCGGCGACGACGCCGGCGACCAGGCCGGACGGATGAAGCAGATCGGCCGGATGTGGCTGCTCTTTCCGAATTCGTGATGCGCGGTGATGCCGGCGTACACGGGTAGCCGGGCATCGAAACGAAACAGCCCCATCGGCGTCGGCGATCGGGCTGTTTTTTTTGCGTACGCGATTGCTGCTTCGCGCGGCGATGGGATAACGACGGGTATCAGCCCTTGCGCTTGTCGATCACGCGGCGTGCCTTGCCGACGGAGCGCTCGATTCCGTTCACGGGCAGCACGTTGATTACGGCCGTCACACCGATCAGCGACTTGATGTCGTGCGCGAGCGCCTGTCTGGCCGCGTGGATCGCCGCCGTGTCGGGGGCCGTTTCGGGACACGGTTCGACGTTGAGCGTCAGCACGTCGAGCGGCCCTTCCTTGGTCAGCACGATCTGATAGTGCGGGGCGAGCGCGCGTTGCTTCAGCAGCTGTTCCTCGATTTGCGTCGGGAAGACGTTGACGCCCCGCACGATCATCATGTCGTCCGAACGCCCGGTGATCTTCTCCATCCGGCGCATCGTGCGGGCGGTGCCGGGCAGCAGACGCGTGAGGTCGCGCGTCCGATAGCGGATGATCGGCAGCGCTTCCTTCGTCAGCGACGTGAAGACCAGTTCGCCGAGCTCGCCATCCGGCAGCACTTCGCCGGTTTCGGGATCGATGATTTCCGGATAGAAGTGGTCTTCCCAGATCGTCGGGCCGTCCTTGGTCTCGACGCATTCCGACGCGACACCTGGGCCCATCACCTCGGACAGCCCATAGATGTCGACCGCGTCGATGCCCATCCGCTGCTCGATGGCCGCACGCATGTCGTTGGTCCACGGTTCAGCACCGAAGATGCCGATGCGAAGCGAGCTTTGCGCGGGATCGAGGCCCTGACGCTCGATTTCGTCGGCGATCGACAGCATGTAGCTCGGCGTCACCATGATGATGTCGGGCCGGAAGTCCTGGATCAGCTGCACCTGCTTCTCGGTCTGGCCGCCGCCGAAAGGGATCACCGTCAGCCCGGCGCGCTCGGCACCGTAGTGTGCGCCGAGCCCGCCCGTGAACAGTCCGTAGCCGTAGCTGACGTGAACCTTGTCGCCGCGGCGCGCGCCGGCCGCACGGATCGAGCGAGCAACCAGATTCGCCCACGTATCGATGTCGCGGGCCGTGTAGCCGACGACGGTCGGCTTGCCGGTCGTGCCCGACGACGCGTGGATGCGCGAGATCTGGTCCTGCGACACCGCGAACATCCCGAACGGATAGCTGTCGCGCAGATCGCTCTTGGTCGTAAACGGGAAGCGCGACAGATCGGCGAGCGTCTTCAGGTCGTCGGGATGCACGCCCGCTTCGTCGAATTTGCGGCGATAGACGGGGGAGTGCTCATACGCATGCCGGAGCGACCATTTCAGGCGTTCGAGCTGCAGCGCGGTCAACTCGTCGCGTGAGGCGGTCTCGATCGGCTCGAGCGGTAGCGGGGTAGTCATGCCTGTCTCCAGTGATTGTTATGAGCGAGCCGTGGACGTCAGCGGTCTTCCGGAAGGACCGTACCCTTGATCTGGGCCGATTTGCCGCGAAACATCGCGACTGTTTCGCCTGTCTGGTTCGTGACGCGGATGTCGTAGATGCCGTACCGGCCGCTGCGCGTCTGTTCGACCGCCTCGGCCGTCAGCAGCTCGTTGCCGTGTACGGGACGCAGGTATTCGATCGAGCAGCCTGCTGCAACGGTATTCAGGTTGTACGAGTTGCACGCGAACGCGAACGTCGAATCGGCGAGCGTGAAGATGATGCCGCCGTGGCAGGTCTGGTGTCCGTTCAGGAACTCCGGCCGTACGCGCATCTGCAGGCGTGCGTAGCCGGCGCGTACCTCGGCGATTTCCATGCCGAACGCGCGGCTGCAGGCGTCCGCGTCGTACATGGCTCGCGCTGTCGCACGGGCGAGCGCATCGGGGGCGAGTGTGTCGGTGGACGTGGTCATGTCACCGCCCCTCGAAGCGCGGCGCGCGCTTCTCGATGAACGCCTTCACGCCTTCCGCGTAGTCGTACGACTGGCCGAGCTTGCGCTGCAGGTCGCGCTCGAGGTCGAGCTGCTGGTCGAGCGTATTCGTCATGCCGTCGCGCATCGACTGCTTGATCGACGCGATCGCGAGCGTCGGCTGCTGCGCGAGCTGGTTGGCGACCTGACGGGCCGACGCGGCAAGCGCATCGTCGTCGACCGCGCGCCAGATCAAGCCCCATTGTTCGGCCTGTTCGGCGCCGAGCTTGTCGCCGGTCAGTGCGAGGCCCAGCGCGCGGGCCATGCCGATGCGTTGCGGCAGCAACCATGTGCCGCCCGAATCGGGCACGAGCCCGATCTTGACGAAGGCCTGGATGAAACTGCTCGAGCGCGCGGCAAATACGATGTCGCATGCGAGCGCGAGATTCGCGCCGGCGCCGGCCGCCGTGCCGTTGACGGCGGCGATCACCGGAATTGGCGTGCGTTGCAGGCGGCGGATCAGCGGATTGAAATGCTCGTCGATCAGCGTGCCGAGGTCGGTGGACGCGCCCGGCGTGAAGTCGAGGTCGGCCAGGTCTTGGCCCGCGCAGAAGCCTCGCCCCGCACCCGTCAGGATCAGCGCCCGTGCACCGGCTGCCTCGACTTCATCGAGTGCCGACTGCAGTTCGCGGTGCATCGCCCGCGTAAAGCTGTTCAGCTTGTCCGGACGGTTGAGGGTGATCGTGGCCACGCGGGCAGCCTGATCGATATCCACCTGGATCGCCTGATATGACATGCAGTGTCTCCTTCATGACTTCGTTCATGACTTCGTTATAGGCGCGCGGCGCGTCGGTTACACGCGTTCGATCGCGATTGCGATGCCCTGGCCGACGCCGATGCACATCGTACAGAGCGCAAAGCGGCCGCCCGTACGCTCGAGTTGGTGAAGCGCCGTGGTCACGAGCCGGGCGCCCGATGCGCCGAGCGGGTGGCCGAGCGCGATCGCACCGCCGTTCGGGTTCACGCGCGGATCGTCGTCGGCGACACCGAGCATGCGCAGCACCGCGAGACCTTGCGACGCGAACGCTTCGTTCAGCTCGATCACGTCGAACTGGTCGATCGTCATGCCGAGCTGGCGCAACAGTTTCTGCGTGGCCGGCGCCGGGCCGATGCCCATCAGGCGCGGCTCGACGCCGGCGGTCGCCATGCCGACGACGCGTGCGCGGCGGTGCAGCCCGTATTGATCGGCGGCGTCAGCGTTGGCGAGCAGCAGGGCGCATGCGCCGTCGTTGACGCCCGACGCGTTGCCGGCCGTCACCGACCCGTCCGGGCGCACGACGCCCTTCAGCTTCGCGAGCGCTTCGAGCGACGTTTCGCGCGGATGCTCGTCGTACGAGACGACGAGCGCGTCGCCTTTCTTCTGCGCAATCGTAACCGGGACGATTTCCGCGGCGAGCGTGCCGTCCTGCTGCGCACGCGCGGCCTTCTGCTGGCTGCGCAGCGCGAACCGATCCTGATCGGCGCGGCTGATGTTGTAGTCGACCGCGACATTCTCGGCCGTCTCGGGCATCGAATCGACGCCGTATTGCTGCTTCATCAGCGGATTGATGAAGCGCCAGCCGATCGTCGTGTCGTGGATGTCGGCCTGGCGAGCGAATGCGCTCGCAGCCTTGCCCATCACGAACGGCGCACGCGTCATGCTTTCGACGCCGCCTGCGATCAGCAAGCGTGCCTCGCCCGACTTGATCGCGCGCGCGGCTGTGCCGACGGCGTCCATGCCCGAGCCGCACAACCGGTTCAGCGTCGTGCCCGGCACGGCGGTCGGCAGGCCCGCGAGCAGCGCGGACATGCGTGCGACGTTGCGGTTGTCCTCGCCGGCCTGGTTCGCGCAGCCGTAGATCACGTCGTCGATTGCCGACCAGTCGACGTTGCGGTTGCGTTCGATCAGCGCCTTGAGCGGCACTGCGCCGAGATCGTCGGCACGAACGTCTTTCAGGGCGCCGCCGTAGCGGCCGATGGGGGTGCGAATTGCGTCGCAGATATAGGCGTCGGTCATGGGGGTGTCGATGTGCAGCGAACCCGCCGGCTGGCGGATTCGTTCATGGTAGAGAACGTGGCGGCGTTTGCACGTCGGCCATTCGGGTTATGCCGTCTGGCCGGCTTCCGCGGTTACGGCCTTCGGCGCAACATGGACGCGGCTTTGCACCACGCGGAACCGGTTGGCGACGAACGCCGGGTCGGCCAGCGCGGCGTTGGCGGCCGGGTTCGCACCGGTGCCGTGGAAGTCGGAGAACGCGGCCGACTGGTTGACGAACACACCGCCCGTCAGGTTGATCGACAGCGCGACGCCGCCACGCACCGCCGCATCGTGCGCGGCGTCGAGGATCTTGTCGTCGGTGCTGTAGACGGAGAGTGTCAGCGCGCCATGCTCCGCGGCGATTTCGCCGGCGAGATCGAGCGACTGTGCGGTCGAGTCGGTCGCGATCACGAACGAGATCGGGCCAAACCACTCCTGCGTGAATTTCGCGCGGTCAGCCACGTCGAGCTGCAGCACTAGCGGCGTGCGCACGCGAGCGTCGGCGAACGTCGGGTGCTGGAGCGTCTGGCTGTCGGCGAGCACGCGGCCGAGCTTGCGGGCGTCGTCGATGCGCGCGGTCACGCCGTCGTTCTGGATCGCGCCGATCAGTTCGACCGAGCGCGCCGGGTCGCCGGTCAGCTTCTGCACGGATACGGCGATCGCCTGGGCGACCTCGTCGAAGCTCGCGTGGCCGTCTGCCGTCCGGATGCCGTCGCGCGGCACGTAGATATTCTGCGGTGCCGTGCACATCTGGCCGGAGTACAGCGCCAGCGAGAACGCGATGTTCTTGGCTGCGGCCTTCAGGTCGTCGGTCGAATCGATCACGATCTGGTTGACGCCAGCCTTCTCGGTATACACCTGTGCCTGATGGGCATGGCGTTCGAGCCACGTGCCGTTTTGCGTGCTGCCCGTGAAGTCGATCAGCTTGATTTCAGGACGCAGCGCGAGGTCTTGCACGAGGGCGCCGTCGTTTGGCTCGGTCGCGAGGAGCGTGACGACGTTCGGATCGAAGCCGGCTTCGCGGAGCACGTCGCGGGCGATGCGGACCGTGATTGCGAGCGGCAGGATCGCGCCCGGGTGGGGTTTGACGATTACCGTGTTACCGGTCGCCAGGTCGGCGAACAGACCGGGGTAGCCGTTCCAGGTCGGGAACGTGCAGCAGCCGAGCACGAGGCCGGTGCCGCGCGGGACGATCGTATAGCGCTTGTGCATCGCGAGCGGCGGGTTCTTGCCTTGCGGCTTTTCCCAGTGCGCATCGGCGGGGATGCGGCGCAGTTCGTCCCAGGCATAGGCGACCGCTTCGAGCGCGCGATCTTGCGCGTGCGGGCCGCCGGCCTGGAACGCCATCATGAACGCCTGGCCGGTGGTGTGCATCACGCTGTAGGCAATCTCGAAGCTCGCGCGGTTCAGGCGCGCGAGGATTTCGAGGCTTACGCCGATCCAGGCGCTCGGGCCTGCTTCGCGCCATGCACGCTGGGCAACGGCGGCCGCTGCAACCAGTTCGTCAGGCGTCGATTTCGGATAGCGGATGCCAAGTGCGATCCCGTACGGCGACTGCTCCGCACCGACGGTTCCGCCGGACGCCGGCTGGTCGAGCACGAACGTGTTGCCGAGGTGTGCTTTGAACGCAGCTTCACCATCGGCGTTAGCGCTTTCCCCGTACACTTTGGGACTCGGCATTTCCGCGAACGGGCTCCAGTACCCGCGGCTTTCGATGGCGGCGAGGGCGTGGTTCAGCGTGTCTTCGTGCTTCGTGAACAGTGCATGGGTCATGACGGCGGCCTGATGGATGTTGAGAGGGGTTGGATCGATTAATTAACCGACCGGTTGGTCGGAGAATGGTAGCATCAAACTATTCGCGTGTGCGAGGCGTTTCTCATTTCATTGATCGAGGAGAAATAGATGTCTTACGAGAACATCCTGGTGGAGACCCGGGGGCGAGTCGGGCTGGTCACGCTGAACCGTCCGAAGGCGCTGAATGCGCTGAACGATGCACTGATGGATGAATTGGGTGCCGCACTGAAAGCATTCGACGCGGACGACGAGATCGGCGCGATCGTCGTGACGGGGAGCGAGAAGGCGTTCGCGGCGGGGGCCGACATCGGCATGATGGCGACCTATTCCTATATGGATGTTTATCGCGGCGACTACATCACCCGTAACTGGGAGACCGTCCGCGAGATCCGCAAGCCGATCATTGCGGCCGTGGCGGGCTTCGCACTCGGCGGCGGCTGTGAGCTCGCGATGATGTGCGACATCATCTTTGCGGCAGATACGGCCAAGTTCGGCCAGCCCGAGATCAAGCTGGGCGTGATGCCCGGCGCGGGCGGCACGCAGCGCCTGCCGCGCGCGGTGTCGAAGGCGAAGGCCATGGACATGTGCCTGACCGCACGCTTCATGGATGCAGCCGAGGCGGAACGGGCGGGGCTCGTGTCGCGTGTGCTGCCGGCCGACAAGTTGCTCGATGAAGCGATTGCCGCAGCGACGACGATCGCCGAGTTTTCGCTGCCGGCGGTCATGATGGTCAAGGAGTCGGTGAACCGTGCGTATGAGACGACGCTGGCTGAAGGCGTCCATTTCGAGCGTCGGCTGTTCCATTCGCTGTTCGCGACTGAAGATCAGAAGGAAGGGATGGCGGCATTTGTCGAGAAGCGCAAGCCGGTATTCAAGAACCGTTGATCCGGTGGCGGGGTGGGGCGGCTTGGCGAGCGACGGGTATCCGTCGCCGGCATGGTTGCCTGGTGCAACGAGCTCCAAGCCCCCGTGCGCGGCAGCGCACGGGGGCTTTTTCAAAATATTTTCACAAAGGGGGTTGCGGAGACGGGGTGGGGTGCATAGAATCACGCCTCTTTCGCGCTAACGGAAACGCAGCGCGGGGGAAGAAGGGAAGCGGTGCGGTTGAGGGCGGGTTGTAGAGCCCCGGCGCACACGGAGTTGAACCTCAGCCGTCGCAACGAAGCAGTTAAAAAAGTTGTTGACGAACTGAGAAACACGGTTCATAATCTCGCTTCTCTGCTGC
>NZ_QTPW01000029.1:0-97572 GCF_003857965.1 Burkholderia sp. Bp9031 | reverse complement strand
CATCAAGGACCCGACGCAGAACATCGTGTGGGTCACGCCGGAAGGCGGCGGCGGGCCGAATTACCCGAACATGTAACGCAAACGCATCCCCGCGCCCACGGGCGCGAACGAACCGGAGTGAGACGATGAGCAATGCAGCGAAGGAAGTCGTGGTGGTGAGCGGTGTCCGTACCGCGATCGGCGATTTCGGCGGGAGCCTGAAGGATTTCTCGCCGACCGATCTCGGTGCGAAGGTGGTCGCCGAAGTGCTGTCGCGCGCGAACGTGCCGGGCGATGCGGTCGGCCATGTCGTGTTCGGCCACGTCGTGAACACCGAGCCGAAGGACATGTATCTCGCGCGCGTCGCGGCGATCAACGGCGGCGTCGCGCAGCACACGCCGGCGCTGACCGTGAACCGTCTGTGCGGCTCGGGCCTGCAGGCGATCGTGTCGGCCGCGCAGACGATCATGCTCGGCGACGCCGACGTCGCGATCGGCGGCGGGTCGGAGAACATGAGCCGCGCACCGTACACCGTGCCGGCCGCGCGTTTCGGCCAGCGCATGGGCGATGCGAAGCTCGTCGACATGATGCTCGGCGCGCTGCACGACCCGTTCCAGACGATCCACATGGGCGTGACGGCCGAGAACGTCGCGCGCAAGTACGGCATTTCGCGTGACGCGCAGGATGCACTTGCACTCGAATCGCATCGTCGCGCGGCGCGCGCGATCGCCGAAGGCCGCTTCAAGGATCAGATCCTGCCGATCTCGATCCGCACGAAGAAGGGCGAGGTCGCGTTCGACACCGACGAGCATGTGCGTCACGACGCCGGCCCGGACGACTTCACGAAGCTGAAGCCGGTGTTCGTGAAGGAAGACGGCACGGTGACGGCCGGCAACGCGTCGGGGATCAACGATGCGGCCGCCGCGGTGCTGATGATGAGCGCGGATGCCGCGCGCGCGCAGGGCGTGAAGCCGCTCGCGCGTCTCGTCGCGTATGCGCATGCGGGCGTCGATCCGGCGTACATGGGCATCGGCCCGGTGCCGGCCACGCAGAAGGCGCTGGAGCGCGCGGGCCTGAAGATCACCGATCTCGACGTGATCGAGGCGAACGAGGCGTTCGCGGCCCAGGCGTGCGCGGTCACGCAGGAACTCGGCCTCGATCCGGCCAAGGTCAACCCGAACGGCTCGGGCATTTCGCTCGGTCACCCGATCGGCGCGACGGGCGCATTGATCACGGTCAAGGCGCTGTACGAGCTCAAGCGCATCGGCGGGCGTTACGCGCTCGTGACGATGTGCATCGGCGGCGGCCAGGGGATTGCGGCGATCTTCGAGAACATCTGATAATCGAACGTTCAGCACCCGAACACACACAGGAATCGTCATGGCTATCGAAACCGTCGGCGTCGTGGGCGCCGGAACCATGGGCAACGGCATTGCGCAGACCGCCGCCGTTGCAGGACTCAACGTCGTGATGATCGACGTCAGCGATGCGGCGCTCGACAAGGGCGTCGCCGCACTGAAGGGCAGCCTCGAGCGGCTCGTATCGAAGGAGAAGCTCGACGCCGGTGCGCGCGATGCCGCGCTCGCGCGCATCACGACGTCGACCGATTACGCGAAGCTCGCCGCGGTCGACATCGTGATCGAAGCCGCGACCGAGAACGTCGAGCTGAAGAGCCGCATCCTGAAGCAGATCGAATCGGTCGCGCGGCCCGACGCGATCATCGCGACCAACACGTCGTCGATCTCGATCACCTCGCTCGCGGCGCTGCTCGCCGATTCGTCGCGCTTCGTCGGCATGCACTTCTTCAACCCGGTGCCGCTGATGCCGCTCGTCGAGATCATCCGCGGGCTGCAGACGAGCGAAGCGACGGCGTCGGCGGTGCGCGCGCTGACCGAGCGTTTCGACAAGTCGCCGATCGGCGTGCGCAACGCGCCGGGCTTCGTCGTGAACCGGATCCTCGTGCCGATGATCAACGAAGCGTTCTTCGTGCTGGCCGAAGGCATCGCGTCGGCCGAGGAGATCGATGCGGGGATGAAGCTCGGCGCGAACCATCCGATCGGGCCGCTCGCGCTGGCCGATCTCGTCGGGCTCGATGTGTGCCTCGCAGTGATGGATGTGTTCCTGAAGGACTTCGGCGACACGAAGTATCGTGCGTGCCCGCTGCTGCGCGAGATGGTGTCGGCCGGGCGGCTGGGGCGCAAGACGGGGCGCGGGGTGTACGACTACAGCAAGTAAGCGGCGCATCGGTGCCTCTTCGCGCGGCCGCCTTCGGGCGGCCGCGTGCTTTGCACGGCCCGCTTGCGCATCCGGCACGGCCAGATCCCGCGGCAACGTCCGCTTGAACATCGCGAGCAGTGGCCGGGCCGTCTTCGGCGGCACGTGATCGCGTGCCGCACGGCCGCCGCGATCTGGCCGCCGCGGCCGTTCGACACGAGCAACGCGTGCCCTTCTGCAACGGGCGGTGCCGATCGCACGGTTCCGCTATGTGCGTCACCGGCGCAAGTTCGATCCGTCCATCGTCGACCGCCGATCCTGCGTGTCCGAGCCGGCTCGATGGCCGCCTGCGCCGTCGCGCGCCGGTTCTCTCGGTAGTTTCCCTCACATACCCCCGTCGGGATTTTCCCCTAGCGCACCCTCCCGCGCACCGCGTGCACCACATTGCGGCAATCATGGCGAAATCCCGCACAGCCGCGCCGGTATTGGCTTTCGTCACGGTCCTGCAGTGCACCGCCAGTCACGCTTTTCCGCACGTTTTCGATGCATTACCAAAGGTATGGAAAAGCGCACAGAAAATGTATCTGGAGCGACGAAATTGGATTGATACGCTGCAATCACTGCATCAGCGCCGTCAACCAAGCGAGCGCGCATCGAGCCCACGCAACAAACGTGGCAGTCGAAGGCGACTCGTGCGAAGTTCGCGGTTTCCATTACCAGCTAGTCGGGATGACAGAATGGCCCCAAATCTGACGTTTGCACCGGGCGATGTACTTCCCCCCGGAGCAATCCACACCGACGGTGCGCCGTCGATCGCCCGGTCGAGTACCGCGACCGGAACCGACATCCTGACCGTCAAGCACCTGTCGAAGATTTTCGGTCCGAAGCCCGAGCGAGCGATCGAGCTGATGAAGCGCGGCGTCGGGCGCAACGAGATCTTCGCCGAAACCGGCAACATGGTGGCGGTCGATGACGTGAGCCTGAGCGTGCGGGCCGGCGAGATCTTCGTGATCATGGGCCTGTCGGGCTCCGGCAAATCGACGCTGGTGCGCCTGCTCAACCGGCTGATCGAGCCGACGTCCGGGCAGGTCGTGCTCGAAGGCCGCGACATCGCACCGATGTCGACGCCGGAACTGCGCGATGTTCGGCGCCAGAAGATGGCGATGGTGTTCCAGTCGTTCGCACTGCTGCCGAACCGGACCGTGATCGACAACATCGCGTACGGTCTCGAGGTCGCGGGGATCAAGAAGGCGCAGCGTTACGAAGTGGCGCGTGCCGCGCTGGAGCGCGTCGGCCTGGGTTCGTACGAGAAGCTGCTGCCGAGCGAGTTGTCCGGCGGTATGCAGCAGCGCGTGGGGCTGGCCCGCGCACTGGCGGTGAATCCGTCGGTCCTGCTGATGGACGAGGCATTCTCCGCGCTCGATCCGCTGATCCGCTTCGAAATGCAGAACGAACTGCTGCGCCTGCAGAAGGAAGAGCAGCGCACGATCGTGTTCATTTCACACGATATCGAGGAAGCGGTGAAGATCGGCGGCCGCATCGGCATCATGAAGGACGGCTGCCTGATCCAGGTCGGCACGCCGGCCGAACTGATCCAGACGCCGGCGGATGCGTACGTGCAGGACTTCTTCCGCAACGTCGACGTGTCGCGCTTCCTGAAGGCATCCAGCATGATGACGAAGGTCGAGCGCGGGCTGCTGCGGTGCGATGCCGGGACGTCGTCCGACCGCTACCTGAACCAGCTGATCGACAGCGGCGCGGAGTGCGGTTACGTGTGCGACGAGGCCGGCCATTATCTGGGCTGCGTCACGGCCGCCACGCTGCACCGCTCCGGCACGCGGCCGATTCGCGAGGCCTTCCTGCATGACTTCAACGCGGTTTCGATCGATACGGATCTGCATCGGCTCGCGTCGATCGCGCTGACCCAGGAGCACGACGTGCCGGTGACGGACGCAGCGGGACAACTGGCGGGCGTCGTGTCCTGCCGGACGATACTCAAGCAGATGATGCAACGGAGGGCAGCATGAATTCGTCGGTAATCGGGAAGTTCGCGGAAAATTTCGTCAATTTCCTGTTTCTGCATTTCCGCGGTGGCTTCGACACCTTCTCGGCGGGGCTCGGCGCGGTCGTGAAGCTGCTCGAAGACGGCCTCGCCGCCGTGCCGTTCATCGCGATGGTCGTGATCCTGGTCGGACTCGCGCTGTGGCGTCGCGGCATCGTGTTCTCGATCTTCGTCGGCTTCGCGCTGCTCGTCATTCACTACATGGGCCTGTGGGCGCAGACGGTCTCGACCCTCGCGCTCGTCACCGCGGCGACGTTCTTCAGCCTGGTGATCGGCGTCCCGCTGGGGATCTGGGGCGCGCGCAACAACCGGATCGGCATGATCCTGCGCTCGCTGCTCGACTTCATGCAGACGATGCCCGCGTTCGTGTACCTGATCCCGGCCGTGATCCTGTTCGGCCTCGGACGCGTGCCGGCCGTGATCGCGACGATCGTGTTCGCGATGCCGCCCGTCGTGCGGCTGACGACGCTCGGCATCCGGCAGGTCCGCGAGGAACTGATCGAAGCCGGCCGCTCGTTCGGCAGCACCGACTGGCAGCTTCTGTGGAAGATCCAGCTGCCGAACGCGCTGCCGTCGATCATGGCCGGCGTGAACCAGACGATCATGATGGCGCTGTCGATGGTGGTGGTCGCGTCGATGATCGGCGCGGGCGGCCTCGGCGAGTACGTGCTGAGCGGCATCCAGCGCCTCGACATCGGGATCGGCTTCGAAGGCGGGCTGGGCGTCGTGCTGCTCGCGATCGTGCTGGATCGCCTGACGGAGAGCTTCGGCGTGAAGGCGAAGAAGAAAAAGGCGCGACCGGCCGCTCGTGCAGGCAAGGCCGGCCCGCGTGGTGCGGCACGTACCTGACGGAAAAGGCAGTCGAAGGCAGTTGAAGGAAGATGAAGCGCCGCGGCCACGGTGCCGCGGCGGAACCGGTGTAGCAGTGCGTGGAGACCAGAAACGCCGATCGAAGGCGTTCCTCATCCTTGAAAGACTCGCGTGATTAACAAGGAGTACTAGATGAATACCCATACGTTCAAGTCGCTTCTGGCGAAACTTGCGGTATCGACGGTGGTTGCCTGCGGCGCAGGTGTGGGCGTGGCATCGGCGGCCGAGCCGGTCAAGATCGCGGTGACCAACTGGGCCGACGTGCTCGCGGTGGCCAACGTCGCGAAGTACGTGCTCGAGACGCAACTCAAGCAGCCGGTGCAGTTCGTCCAGGCCGACATCGGCATCCAGTACCAGGGCGTCGCGCGCGGCGACCTCGACATCATGGTCGGCGGCTGGCTGCCGGTCACGCATGCGACGTACTACGCGAAGTACAAGAACGACCTCGACGACGTCGGCATCATCTACACCGGCGGCAAGAACGGCTGGGCGGTGCCGACCTACATTCCCGAATCGCAGCTGTCGTCGATCGCCGACCTGAACAAGCCGGAGGTCAAGAGCAAGCTGAACGGCACGATCCAGGGCATCGAGCCGGGCGGCGGCCTGATGCAGGCGTCCGAGAAGACCATCAAGGCCTACAACCTGGACGGCTACAACCTGCAGGCGTCGAGCGAGGCAGGCATGCTGGCGAGCGTGTCGCGTGCGTACCAGTCGAAGCAGTGGGTCGTGGCGACGGTGTGGAGCCCGCACTGGCTGTTCCAGAAGTGGCAGATGCGTTACCTGAAGGACCCGAAGGGCACGCTGGGCGGTGAAGAGCAGATCCACGCGTTCGCGTCGAAGAAGTTCGCGGGCAAGTTCCCGCGCGCCGACGTGTTCTTCAAGCACCTGAAGCTGACGCTGGCCGACGTCGAGGCGATCGAGTTCGAAGGGAACAGCACGAACGATTACGCAACGGCCGCGAAGAAGTTCGTCGATGCCCATCCGGAGAAGCTGAAGGCCTGGCTGCAGCAGTGAGGCTGCGCCCCGGTAGCGCGGACGACGCGATTGGCGCCGTTCGCGCGAACCGGCGGCGCATGTCGCGCGATGCCGGCGGCCGGGGCCGCAACGAGGGCGCCGGCCTCGCAGTGTGTGAGGTACACGCAGTCCATGCAGCACGTCATGATTCGCGTTGCGGAGTCACCAAGTGAACGAGAACGCCCGCTTTTTTTCTGAAACGCTCCAGAGCCGGGATCCGGTGATCGCATCGGAGATCGCGCTGGAACTGCGTCGCCAGCAGAGCCAGATCGAACTGATCGCGTCCGAAAACATCGCGTCGGCGGCGGTGCTGGAAGCACAGGGCACCGTGCTGACGAACAAGTACGCGGAAGGCTATCCGTCCCGGCGGTACTACGGCGGTTGCGACCATGTCGACCGGATCGAGTCGCTCGCGATCGACCGTGCGTGCGCCCTGTTCGACGCGGCGCATGCGAACGTCCAGCCGCACTCGGGCGCGCAGGCCAACGGCGCGGTGATGCTCGCGCTCGTCAAGCCCGGCGACACGGTGATGGGCATGTCCCTCGATGCGGGCGGCCATCTCACGCACGGCGCACGGCCCGCGCTGTCGGGGAAGTGGTTCAACGCGGTGCAGTACGGCGTGAGCCCGGACACGCTGCGCATCGATTACGACGACGTGCGCCGGCTCGCCGAGCAGCATCGCCCGAAACTGATCATCGCCGGCTACTCCGCGTATCCGCGCGCGCTCGATTTCGCCGCGTTCCGCGAGATCGCGGACAGCGTCGATGCGAAGCTGATGGTCGACATGGCGCACATCGCCGGCATCGTCGCGGCCGGTCGGCATCAGAACCCGGTGCCGTTCGCCGACGTGGTGACGTCGACCACGCACAAGACGCTGCGCGGCCCGCGCGGCGGCTTCATCCTGACGAATCAGGCCGAGGTCGCGAAGCAGATCGATTCGGCGGTATTTCCGGGGTTGCAGGGCGGCCCGCTGATGCATGTCGTCGCGGGAAAGGCGGTGGCGTTCGCCGAGGCGCTGCGCCCGGAGTTTACGCGCTATATCGACCAGGTGTTGCGCAACGCGCAGACACTCGCCGGCGTGCTGACGGGCGGCGGCCTCTCGCTCGTCACGGGTGGCACGGACAACCACCTGCTGCTGGTCGACCTGCGTTCGCGACGTGTTACCGGCATGCAGGCCGAGAAGGCGCTGGAGCGTGCCGGCATCACCTGCAACAAGAACGGGATTCCGTTCGATAGGGAGAATCCGATGGTCACGTCCGGCATCCGGCTTGGCACGCCGGCGGGCACCACGCGCGGCTTCGGACCCGCGCAGTTCGCGCAGATCGGGGAAATGATCGTCGAAGTGCTGGCGGCGCTCGAGCGCGATCCGGGCGGCGACGAAGCGGTCGAGCGGTCGGTGCGGACCCGCGTGCGCGACCTGTGCAGCCAGTTCCCCATTTATGCGCATGCGGAGGCGTTCGCCTGATCCCGGCATCGGGATGGCCTGGAATATCGTTTTGATTACGTAGTGAATCGATCGGCGTGGCTGCGCGACTGCCGCGACGCGCCGACGATGTTTTGTCGAATTGCCGGTTTCCCGCCCGACGGGCGGAACCTGGCGCACCCATCTGAATGAGGAATCAAAATGAGCTTCGAGGGCGTACACACACCGCTGGTCACCCCGTTCGACGCGGACGGCGAAATCGATCATGCCCTGCTGGGCCGCCACGCGGCCGATCTCGCGGGCCGCGTGTCCGGCCTCGGCATTGGCGGGACGACGGGCGAATACTATGCATTGAGCTTCGACGAACGCGTGCGCACGTTCGACACGGTCGCGGCCGCGGCCGGCGGCAAGACGTTCCTGACCGCGGGCATCAACGCGACGACGACGAAGGAGGTGCTGCGCCTCGGCCGCGAAGCGAAACGCGCGGGACTGAACGCGCTGCTGGTTGCCGCGCCGTACTACGCGCAGCCGACCCAGCAGGAACTGCTCGCGCATCTGCTCGCGGTCGACGACGCGCTCGACATGCCGATCATGCTGTACAACTTCCCGGCCCGCACCGGCACGGAAATCGGCGACGACATTCTCGAGACGCTGCTCGCGCGCAAGAACTTCGTCGCGATGAAGGAAAGCACCGGCGATATCGCGCATCTGCATCATCTGTCGACGCATTTCAGCGGCCGGCTCGTGTTGAGCTGCGGGATGGACGACCAGGCGCTCGAATTCTTCGCATGGGGCGCGCGCAGCTGGGTCGGCGGCGCGTCGAACTTCCTGCCGGAAGCGCACACCGACCTGTTCGACGCCTGCGTGAAGCGCGGCGATTTCGCGACCGGCCGCAAGCTGATGGCGCAACTGCTGCCGGTGCTCGAACTGCTCGAGCGCAGCGGCAAGTTCATTCAGTACGTGCGCTACGGCTGCGAGCTGGCCGGCCTGCCGGTCGGCGTCGCCCGCGCACCGCTCGGCGCGCTGTCGGACGACGAGCGCGATGCGTTCGCGAAGCTCGTGAAACCGCTGCTGCGCGACGCCCGGTAATCCATCATGAGCTCGAACCTGGAATTCGCGCGGTTTCCGGCGCCGGACGGGATGAACGGGTGGTGGGAGAGCCTGCCGCCGGCGCGGGAAGCGAAGACCGTCACATCCGACAGCCGGTTCGACTGGGTCGTCGTCGGGGGCGGCATCACCGGCCTGTGCGCGGCGCGCCGGCTGGCGGAGCTCGCGCCCGACGCGTCCATCGCGCTCGTCGAGGCCGACCGGATCGGCCGCACGACGGCCGGGCGCAATTCCGGATTCTTCGTCGACCTGCCGCACGACATCAGCAGCGAAAGCTACTCGCGCAGCATCGACGAGGATCGCGCCGACGTGCGGTTTCAGCGGCACGGCATCGACTACGTGCGTGACATCGTGCGGCGCTTCGGCATCGATTGCGACTGGCGCGACGACGGCAAATTCCACGCATCGGTGAACAAGAAGGGCGCCGCCGCGCTCGCGCATTTTGCCGATGGCCTGACCCGCATCGGCGAAGCGTTCGAATGGCTCGACCAGGCCGCGATCAAGGCCGTGACCGGCACCGACTTCTACACGGGCGCGCTGTTCACGCCCGGCTGCAGCACGGTGCAGCCGGCCGCGCTGATGCGCGGCCTGGCGGCGACGCAACCGGACAACGTGACGGTGTTCGAGCTCAGCCCGGTGACGCGGATCGAGCAGCGCGGCGACACGCGCGCGCTGCATTTCGCCGGCGGCACGATCGTCGCGAAGCAGGTGATCCTGTGCACGAACGCGTACGCGGCGACCTTCGGCATGCATTCGAACGGCCTGCTGCCGGTCTATACGTTCGCATCGCTCACGCGTCAGATGAACGCCGACGAAGTGGCGAAACTCGGCGGCGCGCGTTCGTGGTCGCTGATTCCGGCCGACCCGATGGGCACCACGGTGCGACGCCTGATCACCGATCGCATTTGCGTGCGCAACCATTTCGCGTTCCGGCCGGACGTGAAGGTGTCGCCGGCCGATCTCGCGAAGTCGCGGCAGTTGCATCAGCGCTCGTTCGAGCGCCGCTTCCCGATGCTCGGCGGCGTCGAGCTGGAATATACGTGGGGCGGGCCGCTGTGCCTGTCCGCCAACAACGGTGCGCTGTTCGGCAGGCGCGACGACGGCCTCTTCGAGGCGATCGGCTGCAACGGCCTCGGCCTGAGCCGCGGGTCGTCCTCCGGCAAGCTGATCGCCGAATACGCGCTCGGCGAATCGAACAGCCTCGTGCAGCAGTTGCTGAAGCAGCCGCATCCGCGTCCGCTGCCGGTTCGGCCGATCGTCGACCTGGCCGTGTCGGCGACGATCTGGGCCAAGGAGTTCTCGGCGGGTGCCGAGCTTTGATGATTGAGGAAACGACATGACGACCCATCAGGATTGGAAACAGAAGGCGAATGCGCTATCGCTCGACGGTCGCGCGTTCATCGCGGGGCAACGCAGCGCGGCGGCGTCGGGCGAGACGTTCGCCACGCTCAACCCCGCGTCCGGCAAGGTGCTCGCCGAAGTGGCGCGATGCAGCGAACGGGACGTCGAGCGGGCGGTTGCGGCCGCGCGCGACGCGTTCGAATCGGGTGTCTGGTCGAAGGCCGCGCCCGCGCACCGCAAGGCGGTGCTGCTGCGCGTCGCGCAACTGATCGACGAGCACGCGGAGGAACTTGCGCTGCTCGAGGCGCTGGAAGCAGGCAAGCCGATCGGTGAATGCCTGGGGCTCGATATTCCCGAGTCGGCCGCGTGCATTCGCTGGCATGCGGAGGTGACCGACAAGCGTTACGACGCGTTGTCGCCGTCCGGCGCGGGCGTCGTGAGCATGATCACGCGCGAGCCGATCGGTGTCGTCGGCGCTGTGCTGCCGTGGAATTTCCCGGCGCTGATGCTCGCGTGGAAAATCGGCCCGGCGCTGTCGGTCGGCAACAGCGTGGTCGTGAAGCCGGCGGAACAGACGTCGCTGTCGACGCTGCGGATCGCCGATCTCGCGCTCGAGGCCGGTGTGCCGCCGGGCGTGTTCAGCGTCGTCACCGGGTTCGGCGCCGAGGCCGGCGAGGCGATCGGCCGCCACCCGGACGTCGATCTCGTCGCGTTCACCGGCTCGACCGCGACCGGCAAGCGGTTCTTGCACTACTCGGCCGATACCAACCTGAAGCGCGTCGTGCTCGAGTGCGGCGGCAAGAATCCGCAGGTGATCCTGCCGGACGTCGCGAACCTCGATGCGGTGGCCGAACAGGCCGTCGCGGCCGCATTCTGGAACATGGGCGAGAACTGCAGCGCCGGTTCGCGGATTCTCGTTCCGGCGAGCCGCAAGGCGGAACTGCTGGAGAAGGTTCAGGCCGTGCTCGCCGGCTGGAAGACCGGCGATCCGCTCGACCCGGACGTGAAGCTCGGTGCGCTGATCGAGCAGAAGCACTACGAGAAGGTGCTCGGCCATATCGAGAAGGCGAAGGCGGAAGGCGCGCGCGTGGCGTGCGGCGGGCATGCGATCCTCGCGGAGACGGGCGGCTGGTTCGTCGAACCGACGATCTTCGATCAGGTGACGCCGGAGATGAGCATCGCGCGCGACGAGGTGTTCGGGCCGGTCGTGTGCTTCATCGAATACGACGACGTCGACGAGGCGGTGCGGATCGCGAACGATACGTGCTACGGGCTGGCCGCGTCGCTGTGGACCGACAACGTGAACAGCGCGCACAAGGTCGCCGCGCGGATTCGCGCGGGGACGGTCACGGTGAACTGCTTCGGCGAAGGCGACCTGTCGACGCCGTTCGGCGGCTTCAAGCAGTCGGGCTTCGGCGGGCGCGACAAGTCCGTCTACGCGCACGATCAATATTGCGAGCTGAAGACCACCTGGCTGAAGCTCGACTGAGCGCGCACGCCGCACGTGCCGCACGCCGGGCCCGCGCGGCCCGGCCGATGGCGTGCGCGCGGCGGCGCCGGCCGCTTCGCGCGTGCCGCGGATCGGCCGCGATGTGGCGCTGCACCATGCCGCACGAGCACGGCCGGAGCTCGATCGGCCGGCGCAGGCCGCGCCAGTTGCCCGTTGCGCGCGACGAACGACGATACGCGCGGCTACCTTGCCGTGACGGCACGGCGCGGCATGTGGTGCACTGCGCAAACGCGCGGCGCGGCGCGGGGTGGCGGCGCGGTCGACGGGCATGCCGATCCGCTGTTCGTCTTGCAGTCCCCCTCATCGCTTCCGATAATGGCGATGCGATGCACAATCGATCGACAATGGCGTCATCGTGACGCCGTTTCAGCGTTCAACGTTGCCAGCCTCCCGGCTGACTCGCAAGCTGCACGATTCGGATGACCGAAAGGTTTGCGATGACATGGCCCGCAGGCAGCCGGCGGGCTGCGGACAACGGGTTCGTCGGCGCCGCGTCCGACCCGCGTTTTGAGAGTGAAAGCCATGTTGAAGAAGCAATTGTTTGCAGACCGACTCCTCGCGCAGATGCCGTCGCTTCGGGCGCTGCGGTGTTTCGTGACGGCGGCGCGCTACGAGAGCTTCACCCAGGCGGCCGAGGTGCTGTGCGTGACGCAGGCCGCGATCAGCCGGCAGATCAAGGAGCTCGAGGATTCGCTCGACGTCGCGCTGTTCGAGCGGACCGGCAGGCATATCGCGCTGACGGATGCGGGGCGGATTCTCTACAACGCGTCGTACCTGTCGATCATGAACATCGCCGAGGCGGCGGAGGCGGTACGCCGCACCGACAAGCATGCGCTGATGATCTGCGTGTCGCACACGTTCTCGGCGCTGTGGCTGTCGTCGCGGCTGCCGGCGTTTCGCGAGCAGTTTCCGGATATCCGGCTGCACGTGATCGTCACCGAGCACTTCATGGAGCTCGACGGGCTCATCGAGCCCGACATCATCATCACGAAGAACCCGCCGCGCGAGCCCGAGTTCGAAGTCGAGCCGCTGTTTCACGACATCGTGTATCCGGTGTGCAGCCCGTCGTTTCACGAACGCCATTTTCATCGCCGGTCGCTGAAGCCGCTGGACCTGCTGTCGTGCCCGACCCTGAACCTGTCGATGCTCGGTCGCGCGCAGGTGTGCGAGCACGTCGACTGGCGCGTGTGGCGCAACTGGTTCCAGCAAAGCGACGGCACCGACACGCTGACCGAGAGCAAGTATCTGGAAAGCAACGACTACCGGCTGCTCGTCGCGCAGGCCGAGGCCGGCGAGGGTACGCTGCTGGGCTGGCATCACCTTGTGCACCGGCAGATCGACCAGGGCATCCTGATGCGGCCGGTGCAGGACGTGCTGGTGTTTCGCGATCGCCATCACTATCTGATCACGCACCGGAATGCGCAGCCGCGCCCGGAATACCAGCTGTTCCGGCAGTGGCTGAACGACGAGGTCGGCGTGATGATGCGCGGCTGGCTCGATGCGGGCGTCGAGATCGAGGGATAGTGCGCTCGACGCCGGAGAGCCGGTGCGGCTGCCGGTCGCGTCATAGCGGATGACGAACGGCCAAGGGGCCGGACGTGCTGCAACGGAGTTGTCGGATTCGCGTGGAGCAGGCATATTGTGCGGGCGATCGGGGCCGGGCCATGCCCGAGCGCGTCGGAAATCAGAACAAACGCACGCACCACTCCACGGGGTTTGCATCATGACCGACTCATTCGATCGCAGGCGCTTCCTCAAGACGGCTTTCGGTTCGGCACTCGGCATCAGCGGCCTGGGCGCGCTGCCCGGTTGCGGCGGCGACACGGTGACGCCGGATCCGCTCGCGCCGGTGTCCGACGCGCAGATCGCGGCGGCGGTCGCGCAACTCGATCCATTCGTGAACGCGCTGCTGCGCAGTTCTGGCGTGCCCGGCATCGCGGTGGCCGTCGTGCACGGCGGCAACACGCTGTTCGCGAAGGGATACGGCGTCTGCAGCACAGTCACCGGCGAGCCCGTCGATGCGGACACGATTTTCCAGCTGGCATCGGTATCGAAGTCGATCGGCGCGACGGTCGTCGCGACCCAGGTCGGCAAGGGGCTCGTGAGCTGGGACACGCGGATGCAGCAACTGATGCCGTCGTTCGCGCTGTCCGACCCGTCGGTCACGCAATCGCTGACGGTCGGCGACCTGTACGCGCATCGTTCCGGCCTGCCCGAGCATGTCGGCGATCAGCTCGAGGAGCTCGGCTTCGATCAGGCGACGATCTTCAACCGGCTGCGCGACATTCCGCTCGACGGCTATCGCAGCCATTACGCGTACACGAACATCGGGCTCACGGCCGCGGCGATCGGCGTGGCCGACGCGGCCGGCATCGATTGGGCGACGCTGTCGGAGCAGGCGGTCTATGCGCCGCTCGGCATGACGCGCACGAGCTCGCGATATGCGGACTACCAGGCGAGCACGAATCATGCAATCGGGCACGTGCCGGCAAACGGCGCGTTCGTTCCCGTCGCCACGCCGCGCGATGCGGACCTGCAGTCGCCCGCCGGCGGTGTGAGCTCGTCGGTCAACGATCTGGCGAAATGGATGTCGATGGTGCTGGCCAACGGACGGGCCGGCACGACGCAGCTGATCCCTGCCGCCGCGTTGCAGCCCGCGTTGTCGCAGCAGATGCTGATCCGCCCGGCCAGCGCGGATGGCGCCGCCGCGTATTACGGCTACGGCTTCAACGTCGGGACGACCGCCGACGGCGGGCGGCCGATGGTCAGCCATTCCGGCGGGTTCCTGCTGGGCGCCAGTACCTTCTTCGTGATCGTGCCGTCGCTCGACATCGGCATCGTCGCGCTGGTCAACACCTGGCCGGTCGGCGTGCCGGAGGCGATCGGCTTCGCGTTCGTCGACCTGGTCCAGTACGGCGCGCAGCGTCGCGACTGGGCGGCCTTCGCGAAAGAGCAGACTGCATCGCTGACCGCGCCGTCCGGCTCGCTGGCCCGCGCGGCCGCGCCCGTGTCGCCGGCACCGCCGCAAGCGCTGAGCGCGTACGCGGGTACCTACGGCAACGATTACTACGGGCCGCTGACGATGAGCGTCGTGAACGGCGCCCTGGTGCTGACGATCGGCGCGGGCAATGTGCAGTTCGCGTGCACGCATTGGGACGGCGACACGTTCGCGCTGAGCCCGTCGGGCGAAATGGCGCCGCCCGGTTCGAGATACGCGCTCACGTTCGCCGGCACGCCGCCCGTCCGGGTGACGGCCGAACTGTTCAACGACGGCGGACTGAACGTCTTTACCCGCTGAAGTGGCCGTGCCGGCGCCGTTGTCGGCTCAGTAGGCCGTGTCGCTGCCGCCCCGGTCGGTGACGATCGCCACCCCCGAGCGCGTGCCGAGCCGCGTCGCGCCGGCCTCGAGCATCGCGAGCGCGGTCGCGCGGTCGCGCACGTCGCCCGATGCCTTCACGCCGAGCGTCGGGCCGACCGTGCGGCGCATCAGTGCGACGTCCGCGAGCGTCGCGCCGCCGTGGAAGCCGGTCGACGTCTTCACGAACGCGACGCCGAGCTCGCGGCACATCTCGCACACGCGCACCTTCTCGTCGTCGGTCAGCAATCCCGTTTCGAGAATTACCTTGAGCGGTGCCGGCCAGCTCGCGCGCGGCGAGCGGCACGTTCACCGAATTCACGCAGACAGAATAGAAGCGATGCTCGGCCGCCTGGCGGCAGAGTTCGCGGATCTGCGCGTCGCTCGCGTCGGGCGCGAGCAGTGTGTGATCGATGGTTTGGGCGAGTTGGTCGTTGGAAAACGGCATGTGTCAGGACTCCACAAATCGTGTGCCGAAGCAGCATGCCCGCGCGTATCGCAGTCATGCGTAAGCGCGGATCAGCGCGTCGAGATTGCGTCGCGCGAGCGGCGTGAGCGGCGCGAATTCCGCCGATTGAAACAGCGGGTCCTGCCCGCGCAGATGGCCGAGCGCCTGCTTGCGCCCGGCACGGAATGCCGCCGACGGCGCATCGGGATCCTGCGCCCACTCGCGTGCGATCGCGCGATCGTATTCGCGAAGCCGATCGGGCGCGGCCGCGAGAATCGCGAGATCGGCATCGAGAAAAATCCGCCCCGCGCGCAGCACGTCCGGATCGGAGCCGAAGGCGTCGGGCAGCCGGTGCGACTTCGTCGCGAGCACCAGCGCGTGTGCGATGGACACCTGCACCGCGTGCGCGTGCCGCCACGATTCGGTGCAGTGCGAATCCACGATCTGCGCGAGCCATCGCGCACTGCACGCTTCGTTCTCCGCATAGTCCGGCAGCGTCGTCGCGTAGACGATGTCGTGCGCCCAGACGGCGAGCTCGATCGCCGGCCACAGCGGTTCGGCGCGATAGGGCGCGAGATGCCCGAACAGATCGGCCAGGTGCGCGAGCGTGTGATAGAAGCGCTGCGGCTCGCCATACGCGCGCTCGACGAGCGGCCAGACGGCGGCCGTGCCGAAGCATGCGTCGCAGGAGGCACGCAACATGCGCGCGCTATCGGCAGTCAGGTCATTCATGTCGGCGATCGGCTCGGTCGGGCGATGCGCGCAGCATAGCAAACGCGCCGACGCGGCGGACGATGCGTTCGTCGACGCGCCGCTTCCGCGCTCAATGCGACGACACGTAAACCGCATCCTCGAATGCCGCCGGAATCGCGAACTGCGCGCGCATGCGCTTCGTCTCCTGCGCGGGCGTCAACCCGAACAGCCGCTTGAATTCCCGGCTGAACTGCGACGGGCTCGTATAGCCGACTGCATAACCGGCCGCCTCCGCCGTCAGGTCCTGGCGCACCATCAGCAGACGCGCCTGATGCAGCCGCGTCGACTTCAGGTACTGCATCGGCGACACCTGCGTGATCGCCTTGAAGTGGCTATGGAAGCTCGGCACGCTCATGCCGGCTTCGCCGGCCAGTTGCGTCACGTCGAGCGATTGCGCGTAGTCGGCGTGGATCAGGCGCAGCGAACGGCCGATCCGGCCGAACTGTCCACGCATCGCCAGCGCGTTTCTCATCGCGCTGCCCTGCGCGCCGGTGAGCACGCGGAAATACAGTTCGCGCAGCAGGCCGGGGCCCAGCACCACCGCTTCGAGCGGCCGATGCATCGCCTCGACGAAACGCAGCACGGTCGCCTGCATCGCGTCGTCCATCGGCGTCGACATCATGCTCCTCGGCGCCTGCACGGGCTCCGCGAGCCCTTCACGGTCGATCTGCGCGGCGAGTTCGGCGGCCATCGGGAAATCGAGGTGCAGATACAGCGCGAGCAGCGGGTGTGGGCCGGCCGCTCGATGACGCGCACGCCGCGCTCGATCGCCGATTACGACGCGATCTTCGATCCGATCCGCCAGGCGCGCGAGGAGAAAAGCGGCCGACAATTGGGCGATCCCGCCAAGGCCGCGCGCGCGATGCTCGCGGTCATTGCGGCGCGCCGCCCGCCGGCCCATCTGTTGCTCGGCAGCGATGCGCTTCGGCTCGTGCGCGCCAAATGGTCGGCGCTGGAAGACGACATGCGCGCGTGGGAAGCGGTGACCGTGTCGACGGACGCCTGAACCGACGCGTGATCACACGCGAGTCACGAGGCGCCGGCAGGTTCGTTACTCGCGCGCAGTGAATCGTGGCTCGATCGGACGATCAGGCTTCGGGATGCGAGCAGACCGCTTCGATGTTGTGCCCGTCCGGACCGATGACGAACGCGGCATAGTAGTTCGCGTGATACTGCGGGCGCAGGCCGGGTGCGCCGTTGTCCTTGCCGCCCGCTGCCAGCGCTGCCCGGTGGAACGCATCGACCTGCGCGCGCGTGTCGGCTGCGAATGCGAGGTGGAGACGGGCCGGTTTCTCGTCGGTCTGGAACAGGCACAGCGTCGGCTTGCCCGGCGCGCCGAGTTCGACGCCATAGGTCGGCACGCCTTCTGCGAGGACCGCTACGCCGAGCGGTTCGAGTGCGCGGAGAAAGAACGCCTTGCTCGCTGCATAGTCGCTGACGCCGAATTTGACGTGGTCGAACATGAGTGTTCCTGAAGTAAGTGGGCTGCGCGGCCGATCCGACGCGATATAGCCGCACATCGCCGTCGCCCGCAGAGTGCCGATGCATGCCGGCATGTCATTGGCTTCATGACATGTTCGCAGTTTTCCGCTACAACGGGGAAGTGCCGAGTCGACCGACGCGATGTGCCGCCGCGCCGCAGTTCGTCACCGACACCCGCCCCCGGGCGATCGGCCGGCACGCGATGTTCACCTACCCCAAAGGAGCCTGCAGCCATGCCTTACATCACCACGAAGGACAACGTCGACATCTTCTACAAGGATTGGGGCCCGAAGGATGCACAGCCGATCATGTTCCACCATGGCTGGCCGCTGTCCTCCGACGACTGGGATGCCCAGATGCTGTTCTTCGTCCAGAAGGGCTACCGCGTGATCGCGCACGACCGCCGCGGCCACGGCCGGTCGGCGCAGGTTTCCGACGGCCATGACATGGATCACTACGCGGCGGACGCGTTCGCGGTGGCCGAAGCGCTCGACCTGCGCCACGCGGTCCATATCGGTCACTCGACCGGCGGCGGCGAAGTCGCGCGCTACGTGGCGCGGCACGGCGAGCCGGCCGGCCGCGTCGCGAAGGCGGTGCTGGTCAGCGCGGTGCCGCCGCTGATGCTGAAGACCGACGCGAACCCGGAAGGCCTGCCGCTCGAAGTCTTCGACGGCTTCCGCAAGGCGCTCGCCGACAATCGCGCGCAGTTCTTCCTGGACGTGCCGTCCGGCCCGTTCTACGGCTTCAACCGGCCCGGCGCGGTGGTGCACCAGGGCGTGATCCAGAACTGGTGGCGCCAGGGCATGATCGGCAGCGCGAAGGCGCACTACGAAGGCATCAAGGCCTTCTCGGAGACGGACCAGACCGAAGACCTGCGGTCGATCTCGGTGCCGACGCTCGTGCTGCACGGCGAAGACGACCAGATCGTGCCGATCGCGGATTCCGCGCTGAAGTCGGTCAAGCTGCTGAAAAACGGCGCGCTGAAGACGTATCCGGGCTATTCGCACGGGATGCTGACGATCAACGCGGACGCGCTGAACGCCGACCTGCTGGCTTTCGTGCAGGCATAACGCGATCGGTGCATGCCCGCTTTCGCGGGCTGCGCCGTGCTGGCCGGCCACGCCGGCCGGCCCCATCCCCCTTCGCTGGCGTGTTTGACCGGTTATGCAGAACGATGCTGCCGGCACGAAATCGCGAAGTCGCCACGACGCAGTGCAGCGCGTCCCGCTCGCTGCCGTCGATTCCCCCTTCGATGCGCCGCAGGATTGCGGCCGCCGCCCGCCGCGGCGGGCCGGTATCCGAATTCGCGCGTCACCGGCGCATGCGCGTGCCGATTACCGGCGAAACGCATGTCCACTCACTGTGGATGCAACCCCACCTCGATTCCGGATCGTATGAATTAAGATGCAGCCGGCACTTCGGGGTGTCCGGGGATGGACGACAGAGGCAGTACGCAAGCCGCCGTTCGTACCGGAAGCAAAGGCCGTCCGCGCGATCGAACAGGGCTAGGCTCGACGAAAGCGCGGCATTCCACATCTATTGAATGGCACTGCTTATCAATATGTGCGGCAGGGTTGACCTGCTGCTCAGGCAAGTACGTGCCGTCAATCCAGAACAAGAGGATTGTGATGAAACCCGTAACCTGGGCGGTCATGGCCGTCGTTCTCGCGTTGACCGCATGCGGCGGCGACGACGTCTCGACGAAGAGCGATGCGTCGCAGTCGACGCCGACCCATCCCGGATCGCCTTCCGGACCCTCGTCGCCCGGCGGCGGCTCGAATGGCGGCCCGACGGGCGGGGGCACGTCGCAGCCGCAGGCCGGCTGGTCGGCGGCCGTCGCAGTGGACGGCAAGGGGCCGGAGGGCGACCCCAGCGTGACGATCGACGCGAGCGGCAATGCGCTCGCAACCTGGATGACCAACGGCCCGGCCGGCGCGAACGGCAATGAAATGTGGGGCGCGCGCTATGTCCCGGGCTCGGGCTGGGGCAGCGCGACGCGGCTCGACACGAGCGATGGTTCGCATTCGATGAACAGCCTGACCGGCGTTCAGCCGCAACTGGTCGGCAACGCGAGCGGACAGGCGGTCGCGTTCTGGACCGAATGGACGCCGGGCCCCAACACGTACGCCCTGTGGGCGCGCCCGTACAGCCCGAATGGCGGATGGGGCACACCGGTCGCACTGGCGCCGGACATGGCCGGTTCGTCCTATACGGCCGGGATCGACAGCCAGGGCAACGCGCTCGTCGCATGGACGCAGTCGATCAGCCTGCTCGATACGCGCATCGCATGGACGCGCTATACGCCGGCGGGACAGTGGTCGCCGACGGCGTTGATCCAGATGCCGGTGCAGACCGGGCCGGGTGCGGTGACCGGCGATACCGACAACGTGAGGCCGATGATGTCGGTCCTGTCATCCGGCCGCGCGGTGCTCGCGTGGCGGCAGACCAACCATACGAAGTCGGCGCTGTGGACGGCCACGTACGACGCGACCAACGGCTGGACCGACGTCAACCAGGCCGTATCGAACACGAGCCTGTTTACGACGATCATCTCGCCGGTGGCCGGCATGGACGCGAAGGGCAACATCACGCTGCTCTGGGGGCAAATCGACGTGACGGGCGGGCAGATTCTCACGGCGACGATGTCGCAACGCTACGTATCCGGCACCGGGTGGCAGCCCGCACAGCCCGTGGCGCCGGCGATCGCGGAGCCGACAGGGTTCATCGCGACGCCGATGCTGACCGTCAACGAAAACGGCGTGGCCGCCGCGATGTGGGCGGAAGGGGGCGCCGTCCTGCAGGCGAGCGTGTCCGATGCCAGCGGCAACTGGGGGCCGCTGCAGCGGCTGACGGAACACCTGAACGGGGCGGCCGCGCAGTACCCGGCGCTGGTGGTCGACGCGGCGGGCAATGTGACGGCCGCATGGCAGGACACGGGCTTGCCGGGCGCGTCGGCCGTCATCGCGGCCAGCTATCGCAAAGGTGCGTGGGGCGCGTCGACGGTGGCGGCAGACAGTGCGTCATGGCCGGCACTGGCCGTCAACGCGACAGGGTCGATGGCGCTCGTCTGGCAATCGTATGTCGCGAGTATCGGCAGCCAGCTGCAGTCCAGTTTCTATACCCCGGGCTCGTGATCGCGTTGCGCGGAAAACCGAAGGAGAATCGATGAAGAAGACCTTGCATTGCACCGCACGGACCGCGCTGGGCGCCGCGGTTGCCGGCCTCGTGCTGTCCGCGTGCGGCACGACGCAGATGAACATGACCGACGTGCAGACGTCGACCGCGAAGACGCTCGGCCTCGCGTCGTCGGACGAAATCACGATCGCCAACGTGCAGTACGGGAAGAAGAACGGGCTCGGCGGCCAGCAGGTGAGTTACGACGCGACCACCGGCAAGGGGCGGCGGTTCACCTGCAACGTGTTCATGATTCCCGGCCTCACGCCGATCGACCGGCCGACGTACAACGACTGGGAATGCCATCCGCGCCGCTGACGCGTCGCGCCGAAGGCAGCGATGCCCGCCGCCGCATGTCGATCGACGGCGCGGCGGGCGATCCGGCGAATCCGCTGTCCGGCGCCGCATTTTGGTCCGATAATCGGCGAACCGATTCATCCTTCCCGTCGGCTCGAATAAGAACTGCCATGGATCAAGCGGATGCCATCCCCGTTTTCAAGTTTCGTACCACCGACTATCCGGTGCCGGACCGGTTCCACGTGTGGGTCAAGGACATGCTCTGCGACTACCGGCTGGACGACATCGGCGGCTACGGCACGTTCGACGCGGAAGCGACCGGTGCGGCGCTCGGCCCGCTGATCTTTTCGGGACGGCGCTGGCGCTCGCGCGCGCCGACCTACACGGTGCACCGGACGCCCCGGCGGATCCGGCTCGACGGCCAGGATTCGATCCGCTTCACGCTGCTGCTGGGCGGGCATCTCACGTGCCGCACCGGCGGGCCGGAACTGATCAAGCGCGCGGGCGACCTGTTCGTCTACGACGTCGCGCAGGTCAACGACTGCCGGGTCGAGGCCGGCGACGTGATCAGCCTGGTGGTGCCGCGCCATCTGCTGCCGGCCCATGCGGCGAACGCGCACGGGCAGACGCTGTCGAGCGGTGTCGGGCGGCTGCTGCGCGACCAGATGCTGTCGCTGTTCCGCAATCTGCCGGACCTGCGCACGCACGAGGTGCCGAGCATCGTGCAATCGTTGCTGCTGCTTCTGGCCGCGGCGGTCGCGCCGGGCGCGCAGGCATTCGACGACGCGCGCGGCCCGATCGACAACGCGCTGGTCGAGCGCGCGCGGCGCTATATCGACGCGCACCTGCTGGAACCCGACCTCACGCCCGACCGGATCTGCCGGGACATCGGCGTGTCGAGGGCGCGGCTCTATCAGCTGTTCGGGGAAGAGGGCGGCGTGATGCGGCAGATCACGCGCAGACGGTTGCGCCACGCGTACCACGTGCTCGGCGATCCGACGCGCCGACATCAGCGCATCGCGGAAATCGCATGGGCGCACGGCTTTCCGGACGAGAAATACTTCCATCGGCTGTTCAAGGCGGAGTTCGGCCATACGCCGAAGGAAACGCTCGCATGCGCGGCGGCGCCGGTCCTGCTGCCGGTCGGCGCGGACGGGGACAATCGCTGGGGAGACGGCGGGCGGCTGACGGGGTGGACGCTGCCGTTCGGGGTGCTCAACAACTGAGCCGACGGCGCGTGGCATGGCGATTCAACGCGCAAGCCGGTCCGCCCGGATGCGCGCGTCATGCATCGTTCGCGGCGCTGTCGCCCATCTCATCCATATCGCCCTCGATCGCGGCCATCAGGTCGTCGATGCCTACCATCAGCGCCCGTACCTGCCGCAGCGATTCATACTGATGCAGCACCGCGCGCCATGACGGCAGTTCCAGCAGCGCGTTCCAGACGGCGCACAGGCCGTGCGGATCGGCATCCGTGCGCTGCGCCAGCGCGCTCGCGTAGTCGAGGCTTGCCGGCGCCGACAGCAGCTGCATCCGGCTCGCGGCCCCCAGGAGGCGCGGCGTCGGGTCGGCCGATGCATCGCAGCAGTACAGTACCTCGTGCTGCAATGCCGCGTCGTCGGTCGTCAGCGCGCGCAGCGACGCGCCGTGCAGGCGCACCGCGCCTTCACGCGTGTCGAACGCATAGACGGTGTCCGGATCGGCTTGCGCGAGCAGGCTCAGGCCGCGCAGCAACCGCGGCAGATCGGTCGTCGCGGCATCCGCGGACGCCTTCGCCTCGACGAGGAAGCGGACGTGCCACGCGGCCGACGGATCGTCGCCGCGCGCGCGCTCGAGCAGCACCGCATCCCACTCGGTTTTCGCGCGGTCGTGCTTGGCCGGAATCGATGCCGGCACGCGCATCGACGTGACCACGCGATATGTGCGATGCGCATCGCTCGCATCGAGTTGCTCGGCCAATGCGTCGAGCGCCTGCGCGGCCAGCGCTTCGACGGCCGCACCGCGCTGTTGCGACGTGACGCCCTGCGCAACGGCGAGCGCGCTGCCTTCGAGCGGCCCCTGGCGTCCCCATAGCGTGCGGTACCGCTGGACATCGGGGTCCGGCGACAGGGCGTCGAGACGCTGCAGCCGCGCGAGCGCGGGGCTGTCCTTCAGTTTGACGATGTCCTGTTCGAACGCGGTGTCGGCCGCCATCTCCGGTTGCGCGAGCAGGTGCCGCAGCGTGGCATCGAGATCGTTCCACGACGCGCTGGCCGCGGCCGCGTGCAGCCGCGCGAGCGGCTCGCGTTGCCACGCCTGCGCATGCCGTTCGAGCCGGGCCGGATGCGCGATCGTGTTGACGGCCGAGCGCAGCGTGCGCCGATCCTGTTCGGCATGCGCGGCGAGCGACGCGTATTCGCGCACGGTCGCCGCGCCATGCCGCAGCACCGCCGCCTGGAACGCGGGGTCGCCCGATTGTGCGTCCATCGCGTCGCCGATCATGCGCGCGAGCGCGTCGACGAAACGGCGCTGCAATGCCGGGTCGGGTGCTCGGCCGTCCGCTTGCATCCGGCGCGCTTCCTCGATCACGATCGCGATGACGGTGGCCGGGTTCGCGGCGTCGGTCAGCGACGACGCGCGCACGAGCGGCGGCAGCCGGTAGCGGCGCTCGACGGTGCGCAGGACATCATCCAGCAGGGCGGGCAAGGGTGTCGGCGGCATGGCGAATGACGGAAATGAACGCGGCTTCGCGCGTGTGACGGCGATGTGCAACGGTATCACGCCGGGTCGGCAGAGGCAGGGCCGGGCGCCGCGCGTTCGCCGGGATTCGCGCGCGGGCCGCCCTGCCGCCGAGCCTCAGGCCGTCAGCGTCACCGACAGGCTGCCGAGCTCGCCGAAGCGCACGGTCAGCGCATCGCCGAGCGGCACGTCGATCGCGCCCGCATACGAGCCGGTCGTCACGATCTGGCCGGCGCGCGCGCCGTCGCCGCGCGATGCGAGGAAATTCACCAGCCACACGAGCGGCTTGAGCGGATCGCCATCCGGATGGCGGCCGTCGATCGTGCGGTTCAGCGCGCCCTCGAACGACAGCGCGAGCGTCTCGAGCGGCACGTTCAGCCCGTCGGGCACGACGGGGCCCACGCACAGCCCCTGGTTGAACTGCCCGTCGGCGAGCAGCTCGAACTTCGACGCGCGCGCAGGCTCCGCATAGCGGCAACCCAATACCTCGAGCACGACGCGCACTTCGCGGATCGCGCCGCGCACGTCGTTCTCGTCGTACGGCTGCGCACGGGCGGGCAGGTCGCGATCGAGCACGAACGCGATTTCCGGCTCGATCCGCACGATCGGGCCGCCGACGACGCGGTACGGCGCATCGGCTTCGCGGATCGTCGACGCGAAGATCGGCGCGACGATCACGCGGTCGGGCGGCGGCAGTGCGCATTTCCATCCGCCGATGGTTTCGCCGAGCAGGTCGGCGACGCGATGCTGGATCGCGAGCGCGGTGTCGGCGTTCTCTGGGCGGAAGGCGTCGGGCAGCAGCGGGCCGGGTACGCCGGCATGGCGGGCGGCGACGAGATGCTGGGCGGCGCCGTCCACGCGTTCGGTAGTCGTTGTCATGTCGGTTGAGCGAGTTGAAAGTGAGCCGGAAAAAAGGGGCCGGACGAAGGTCGCAAATCTGATGATAGCGCCTTCGGCGGCATGGCCGCTCGATTGCACGGCTCGGCCGCCCATCCGGTACCCCGGTTTCTCCGCGTGGCGCTTTGCCGCACGGCGCGCTTTCGGTGAATCTTGATCGCCGTCAATCTTCGAACCGGCCGCCGGCCGATGATGGGACATGGCCGTGCGCTACCGCGCGCGGCAACTCACCCCAGCGAGGTTCGCATGTACAAGAAGATCATGGTGGCCGTCGACGGCAGCGCTTCGTCGAAACAGGCGCTTGCCGAGGCGTTGAAGGTGGCGAAGGCGGGCGACACGCACGTCAGCGTCGTGTACGTGGTCGACAAGTCGGTGCTGTTCACGTACGCGGGCCGTTTCGACCCGCACGCGCTCATCGAGGAAATCCGCGATGAAGGGCGCAAGGTGCTGCGTGAAGCCGAACAGGTGATCGCGCAAGCCGGCGCGAAAGGCGAGGGCGAGCTCGTCGAAACCGAGAGCATCGGCGAGGACGTCGCGGAACGCCTGCAGCGTTATGTGAAGGAACACGCGATCGATCTCGCGGTGGTCGGCACGCACGGGCGGCGCGGGATCCGGCGCGTGGTGCTCGGAAGTGTTGCCGAGCGCTTCGTGCGCGGCTCGAAGTGTCCGGTGCTGCTGATTCGCGGCGGCGACGCCGACGTGTCGGCTTCCGCCGCGGCGGCCTGACGCGGCCGGCACGCGATGATACGTCGCCAGTACCGGATCGTCGTCGCGGCGATCGCCGTGTTCGTGTCGCTCGCCGGGATGATGGCTGTCGTGACCGGGCTGCTGTTCGGCGACACGGTCGCGCTGCGCGGCGGCGCGATCGCGTTGATCGTCGGCGTGGCCGGTTTCGTCGTGATGCTCAACCCGGGGCCGAAGGGCGAGGGTTGACGCGGGCAAGCCGCCTGTCTTCTTGACGCGGCGCGTACGGGCGCCCGCCAGTGACCGGCGGTGTCCCGTGATTGCTGCCCGCCGCGCGTGGCGGGCCGGTTGCCTGTTACGCGTTGCGCGTGACGTGCCGGTCGTGCCGGACGCCGACGCACCCGCATCGTCGGGCTTTGCCTGCACGTCCAGCCGTTTCAACGTTTCCTCCAGCTCGACGCTCGTCGGCTGAATTCTCCGCGCCTGAATTCTCCGCGCCTGCGCGAACGCAGCGCGCTTCATCCTGGCGGCCCGGCTTCCACAGTACGTCACCCTTGTGCGTCAGGGCAGGTCGCCCACGCCTCATGCGTGTCGCGGTCGTCGTCTTTCGCGAAGATCGCGATCGAGCGGTCGACAGGTATGCGCGTTCCACGTCCAGCGCGTCCAGCGCGTACGCGACGCAGCCGATGGCGGCGGCAATGCATGCGGTGAAAAAGCGTGATGTCACGAAAATGCGGTTCTTATATGTGAAGGTGTGATCGACCGATGGCCGGTAAACCATCGAATGCGTTGCGCAGTCTTTTATAAACAGCGTGCTGCGGGCCGGCGATTCCCCGATGGGGATCGCCGTTCATTCAATGCCGTTCGATGCGGATTGCACCCGACCGATCCACGGGGAAGCGGATGGGCAGGTGCAGCGAAACTGCCCGCCAGCCGCATGACAGACGGCGCCGCGCAATCCGCCCCCATTTCAAGGGCGTTGCGCACGGATGAACGATATCGTGATTTGTATCAAGCCGTGATATGTCGGTTCGCCAGACAATGGGTTCGACCACGGTGAGAAGGATGGAGCGGCCAAAATCCAATCGTCCTTTACAACCGGTATTTCACCTCCTTAAATAATCAGGGTCTGCCAAAAGACCGGAAAAACGAGATCCCCATGAGCCATTTCCTGGATAGATTGCGTTATTTCTCCACAACAAGGCCAACATTCTCCGACGGACACGGCGCCGTCACCGACGAGGACCGAAAATGGGAAGACGCCTATCGGCTGCGCTGGCAGCACGACAAGATCGTCCGCTCGACCCACGGGGTGAACTGCACGGGTTCATGCTCGTGGAAGGTCTACGTGAAAGGCGGGATCGTCACGTGGGAAACCCAGCAGACCGACTATCCGCGCACGCGCCCGGACATGCCGAACCACGAGCCGCGCGGCTGCTCGCGCGGCGCGTCGTACTCCTGGTATCTGTATAGCGCGAACCGTCTCAAGCATCCGATGGTGCGCAGCGCGCTGGTGAAGCTGTGGCGCGAACGCCGGCGCACGCTCGCGCCCGTCGATGCATGGCGCTCGATCGTCGAGGACGACGACGCGCGGCGTTCGTACCAGAGCCGGCGCGGGCTCGGCGGCTTCGTGCGCGCGAGCTGGGACGAGGTCAACGAGATCGTTGCGGCCGCAAACGTCTACACGGTCGAGCAGTACGGCCCCGATCGCGTGGTCGGCTTCTCGCCGATCCCGGCGATGTCAATGGTGTCGTATGCGGCAGGTTCGCGCTACCTGTCGCTGATCGGCGGCGTGTGCCTGAGCTTCTACGACTGGTACTGCGACCTGCCGCCCGCGTCGCCGCAGACCTGGGGCGAGCAGACCGACGTGCCGGAATCGGCCGACTGGTACAACTCGACGTTCATCATGATGTGGGGCTCCAATGTCCCGCAGACCCGCACGCCCGACGCGCACTTCCTCGTCGAGGCGCGCTATCGCGGCACCAAGGTCGTGTCGGTGTTCCCCGACTACTCGGAAGGCGCGAAGTTCGGCGACCTGTGGTTGCATCCGAAGCAGGGCACCGACGCGGCGCTCGCGCTCGCGATGGGTCACGTGATCCTCAAGGAATTTCACCTGGCCGGGAAGAGCGACTACTTCGTCGACTACTGCAAGCGCTACACCGACATGCCGTGCCTCGTGCGCCTGGTGCCGCACGGCGACGGCTATGTGCCCGAGCGCCTCGTGCGCGCGTCCGACTTCGACGATGCGCTCGACGAGGCCGAGCATCCGGACTGGAAGACCGTGGTGATCGACGACGCGACCGGCGAATTCGTCGTGCCGGTCGGTTCGGTGGGCTTCCGCTGGGGACAGCAGGCCAAGGACGGATCGAGCGACAAGGGCAAGTGGAACCTGCGCGGCGAGACGTCGAAGGGCGCGGCGCTGTCGCCGCGGCTGTCCTGCACGGCCGGGCACGACGATGTGGTCGACGTGCTGTTCCCGTACTTCGGCAACCAGCCGCACGCGCACTTCAACTCGACGAGCCACGGTTCCGAGTTGTCGCGCCGGATTGGCGTGCGGCGCGTCGCGACGCGCGACGGCGAGATGCTGGTAGCGACCGTCTACGACCTGTTCGTCGCGAACTACGGGCTCGACCAGGGGCTCGGCGGGCGCGACGTGGCCGCGAGCTACGACGACGATCTGCCGTACACGCCGGCGTGGCAGGAAGCGATCACCGGCGTGAAGCGCGCGGACGTGATCTCGGTCGCGCGGCAGTTCGCGGAGAACGCGCACAAGACCCAGGGCAAGTCGATGGTGATCATCGGCGCGGGGATCAACCACTGGTTCCACATGGACATGTCGTACCGCGCGATCATCAACATGCTGATCATGTGCGGCTGCGTCGGCAAGCCGGGCGGCGGCTGGTCGCATTACGTGGGCCAGGAGAAGCTGCGCCCGCAAACGGGCTGGACCGCGCTCGCGTTCGCGCTCGACTGGAACCGTCCGCCGCGGCACATGAATGCGACGTCGTTCTTCTACGCGCACACCGACCAGTGGCGCTACGACACGATGGACCCGAGCGCGCTGCTGTCGCCGCTCGCGGACAAGACGCAATTTCACGGCTCGCCGATCGACTACAACGTGCGTGCGGAACGGATGGGCTGGCTGCCGTCCGCGCCGCAGCTCGCGGTGAACCCGCTGAAGGTCGGCGCGAGCGTCGGCGATCCGGCGCAGGCCGGCGCGGACGTCGCGCGGCAGCTGAAGGCCGGCATGCTGCAGATGGCGTGCGAGGACCCGGACGCATCCGGCAATTTCCCGCGCAACCTGTTCGTGTGGCGCTCGAACCTGCTTGGCTCGTCGGGCAAGGGCCACGAGTATTTCCTGAAGCACCTGCTCGGCACGACCAACGGCGTGCAGGGCGACGATCTCGGCGCGACGGGCGGCACGCGCCCCGAGGAAGTGAAGTGGCACGACGAAGCGCCGCGCGGCAAGCTCGACCTGCTCGTCACGCTCGACTTCCGGATGTCGACCACCTGCATGTATTCGGACGTCGTGCTGCCGACCGCGACCTGGTACGAGAAGGACGACATGAACACGTCCGACATGCACCCGTTCATCCATCCGCTGTCGGCGGCGGTCGATCCCGCGTGGGAATCGAAGAGCGACTGGGAGATTTTCAAGGGGATCGCGAAGCGCTTCTCCGAGCTGTGCGACGGGCATCTCGGCGTCGAACGCGACGTCGTGCTCGCGCCGATCGCGCACGATACGCCGGGAGAGCTCGCGCAGCCGTTCGACGTGCAGGACTGGAAGCGCGGCGACTGCGAGCCGGTGCCGGGCCGCACGATGCCGGCCGTGATCGCGGTCGAGCGCGACTACCCCAACACCTACGCGCGCTTCACGTCGCTCGGCCCGCTGATGGACAAGCTCGGCAACGCGGGCAAGGGCATCGGCTGGGATACGAAGGACGAAGTCAAGCTGCTCGGCCAGCTCAACTACACGGTTGCCGACGGTGCCGCGCAAGGGCGCCCGCGCATCGACACCGCGCTCGACGCGGCCGAGGTGATCCTCGCGCTCGCGCCCGAGACCAACGGCGAAGTCGCGGTGAAGGCATGGCGGGCGCTGTCCGGCATCACCGGTATCGATCACACGCACCTGGCCGTCGCGCGCGAGGACGAGAAGATCCGTTTCCGCGACATCCAGGCGCAGCCGCGCAAGATTATCTCGTCGCCGACGTGGAGCGGGATCGAGTCCGAGCACGTGTCGTACAACGCCGGCTACGTGAACGTGCACGAGCTGGTGCCGTGGCGCACGCTCACGGGCCGTCAGCAGCTGTACCAGGACCATCCGTGGATGCGCGCGTTCGGCGAATCGCTGTGCGCGTACAAGCCGCCGATCGACACGGGCAGCTACGCGCACATGGTCGGCAAGCGCTCGAACGGCAATCCCGAGCGCGTGCTGAACTTCCTGACGCCGCACCAGAAGTGGGGGATCCACAGCACCTACACGGACAACCTGCTGATGCTGACGCTGTCGCGCGGCGGCCCGATCGTGTGGATGTCGGAGGACGACGCGAAGGCGATCGGCGCGGTCGATAACGACTGGATCGAGTGCTACAACTCGAACGGCGCGTTGTGCGCGCGGGCGGTGGTGAGCCAGCGGATCCCGTCCGGGATGGTGATGATGTACCACGCGCAGGAGAAGATCGTGAACACGCCGGGCTCCGAGATCACCGGCACGCGCGGCGGCATTCACAACTCGGTCACGCGCATCGCGCTGAAGCCGACCCACATGATCGGCGGCTATGCGCAGCTGTCGTACGGCTTCAACTACTACGGCACAGTCGGCTCGAATCGCGATGAGTTCCTGATCGTGCGGAAGATGAACAAGATCGACTGGCTCGACGGAGAAGAAACCGCGGTCGACCCCACCACGCAACACGCGGTTCGCGCTGGAGAAACGTCATGAAAATACGTGCACAGATCGCGATGGTGCTGAACCTCGACAAGTGCATCGGGTGCCATACCTGCTCGGTGACCTGCAAGAACGTGTGGACCAGCCGCGAAGGGATGGAATACGCGTGGTTCAACAACGTCGAGACCAAGCCGGGCATCGGCTATCCGAAGGACTGGGAGAACCAGGACCGCTGGCGCGGCGGCTGGCAGCGGCGTGCGGACGGCCGGATCGAGCCGCGCCTGGGCGGCAAGTGGCGGCTGCTCGCGCAGATTTTCGCGAACCCGCACCTGCCCGAGATCGACGATTACTACGAGCCGTTCACATTCGACTACGCGCACTTGCAGGAAGCCGGCAACACGCGCGCGATGCCGGTTGCGCGGCCGCGCTCGCTGATCAGCGGCCAGCGTCTCGAGAAGATCGAGTGGGGCCCGAACTGGGAGGAAATCCTCGGCGGCGAGTTCGAGAAGCGCGCGAAGGACTACAACTTCGAGAACGTGCAGAAGGAGATCTACGGGCAGTTCGAGAACACCTTCATGATGTACCTGCCGCGCCTCTGCGAGCACTGCCTGAATCCGGCGTGCGTCGCGTCGTGCCCGTCGGGCTCGATCTACAAGCGCGAGGAAGACGGCATCGTGCTGATCGACCAGGACAAGTGCCGCGGCTGGCGCATGTGCGTGTCGGGATGCCCGTACAAGAAGATCTACTACAACTGGCAGAGCGGCAAGGCGGAGAAGTGCATCTTCTGCTATCCGCGCATCGAGGCCGGCCAGCCGACCGTGTGTTCGGAAACCTGCGTGGGCCGCATCCGCTACCTCGGCGTGCTGCTGTACGACGCCGACCGGATCAGCGAGGCCGCAAGCGCGGAGAACGAGCAGGACCTGTACGAAGCGCAGCTGTCGCTGTTCCTCGATCCCGAGGATCCGGCGGTGATCGCGCAGGCCGAGCGCGATGGCGTGCCGGCTGCCTGGATCGACGCCGCGCGGCGCTCGCCGACCTACAAGATGGCGATCGACTGGAAGATCGCGTTTCCGCTGCATCCGGAATACCGGACGCTGCCGATGGTCTGGTACGTGCCGCCGCTGTCGCCGATCAACGCGGCCGCGAACAGCGGCGATCTCGGAATGAACGGCTACCTGCCGGACGTCGAATCGCTGCGCATTCCGCTGCGCTACCTGGCGAACCTGCTGACGGCCGGCGACGAGGCGCCCGTGAAGCTCGCGCTCGAACGGCTGCTCGCGATGCGCGCGTTCATGCGCGCGCGTCACGTCGACGGCATCGATGCGCGCGGCGTGCTCGACCAGGTCGGGCTGTCGCTCGCGCAGGTCGAGGAGATGTACCGCTATCTCGCGATCGCGAACTACGAGGATCGTTTCGTGATCCCGACGACGCATCGCGAGTATGCAGAGAACGCGTACGACCTGCGTGCGTCGTGCGGTTTCTCGTTCGGCAACGGCTGTTCCGACGGCCGTTCCGAGGGCAGCCTGTTCAGCCCGAAGAAGGGCGCGAAAGCCATTCCGATCCACGAGGCGTCCCGATGAGTACCGCACCCGATCCGACCTATGCGGCGTTCGCGGCGCTGCTCGACTATCCCGACGATTCACTCGTCGACGTGCTCGACTCGATCGAAGCCCACCTGCGCGAACGCGCGCGCGTGCCGAAGGCGGTGCGCGCGGGCCTCGACACGTTCTTCGCCTACGTGCGCGAGCGCGACCTGCTGACGCTGCAGGAGAACTACGTCGCGCTGTTCGACCGCGGTCGCGCGACGTCGCTGCATCTGTTCGAACACGTGCACGGCGAATCGCGCGACCGCGGGCAGGCGATGGTCGACCTGCTGCAGATGTACGAGCGGCATGGGCTGGCGCTGAACCCGGGCGAGCTGCCCGACTACCTGCCCGTGTTCCTCGAATACCTGTCGCGGCTGCCGGCGCCCGATGCGCGCAACCTGCTCGGCGAGACCGGCGAGATCCTGCGCGCGCTGGCCGGCCAGCTCGCGCAGCGCGGCAGCCATTACAGCTTCGTCGTCGGCGCGCTGCTGCCGATGGCCGGCGTCGCGCCGGTCGACGCACCGGCGGACGCGGACGACGACGTGGCCGCCGAGCGGCCGAGTGCCGACGACTACCGCGCGCTCGACGCGTCGTATGCGGACGAAGCCGTGCGCTTCGTCGGCGCAACGACGCCGGCCGAGCAGACGGTGCGGTTCCACGACAAGCGGCCGGCCCGCGGCGCGTAAGCGCGGGCCCAACTGGGGAAAGACATGAACGCTTACTTGCATCAGTTCCTGTTCGGGATCTACCCGTACATCTGCCTCGCGGTGTTGCTGGTCGGCAGCCTGATCCGCTTCGATCGCGAGCAATACACGTGGAAAAGCGATTCGTCGCAGCTGCTGCGCCACGGGATGCTGCGGCTCGGCAGCAACCTGTTCCACTGGGGCGTGCTGGTCGTCGTGCTCGGCCACTTCGGCGGCTTTCTTGCGCCGCACTGGCTCGTGTCGCCGTTCCTGTCGGCGTCCGGGCACCAGCTCGTCGCGATGGTCGCGGGTGGTGCGGCCGGCGTCGCGGCGATCATCGGGCTGACGATCCTGATCTGGCGCCGCCTCGGTGACCCGCGCATCCGCAAGAACAGCCGCAAGTCCGATATCCTGATCGTGCTGATGCTGTGGGTGCAGCTCGCGCTCGGGCTCGGCACCGTCGTGCTGTCGACGCGCCACATGGACGGCGTGATGTTCGAGCAGCTCACCGACTACGTGAAGGGCGTCGTCACGTTCCGGCCGGACATCGCGAGCCTGCTGGTCGGCGTGCCGCTGACGTACCGGCTGCACATCCTGCTCGGCTTCACGATCTTCCTCGTGTCGCCGTTCACGCGGATGGTGCATATCTGGAGCGGCATCGCATCGGTCGCGTACCTGATCCGCCCGTACCAGCTCGTGCGCAAGCGCTGAGGAGGCCGCATGAACGACGTTCTCTCCGAAGTCGCGCCGGCGCCGCTGACGATCAACGGCGTCGCGATCGACGACGCGGCCATCGCGGCCGAAGCCGAACATCATGGCGATGCGCGCGATCCACTCGATGCGGCGCGGCACGCGCTCGCGGTGCGCGAGCTGCTGCGGCAGCGTGCGGTGTCGCTCGCGCTGATCGACGAAGGCGCGCCGCTCGACGATGCCGCGGTCGACGCGTTGCTCGAGCGCGAACTGACGCACGTGCCCGAGCCGGATCGCGCCGATTGCGAGCGCTACTACGCGCAGCATCCGGCGCGCTTTCGCCGCAACGACATCGTCTATGCGAGCCACGTGCTGTTCGCGGTGACCGACCGCGTGCCGCTCGCGCCGCTGCGGCAGCGCGCGGAACGCGCGCTCGCCGACGTGGTCGCCGCGCCCGATACGTTCGAAGCGCTCGCGCGCGCATCGTCGAACTGCCCGTCGGCGCAAGTCGGCGGCAGCCTCGGGCAGCTGCTGCGCGGCGACACCGTGCCGGAATTCGAGGCCGCGCTGTTCGATACGGACGGGCTCGGCGTGCTGCCGAAACTCGTCAATACACGTTTCGGCTTTCACATCGTGCGCATCGAGCGCCGCGTGCCGGGCGACGCGGTGCCGTTCGACGAAGCCGCCGGCCAGATCGCCGCGTACCTGTCGGAACGCGTGCGGCAGCGGGCGATGCGGCAGTACGTGGCGATACTCGCGGGCGGCGCGCGCGTCGAAGGTGTGACCTTCGACGGCGCGAACGGGCCGCTGGTCCAATGAAACGAGGTTTGGCTCATGGCAACTCAACAAGGTAACGTCGGCCTGGCCGCGGACGCGCAGGCCATCCCGCTGCGCGCATGGTCGGTGCTGGCCGCGAGCACGCTCGCGTTCATGGTGTGCTTCGTCGTGTGGATGATGTTCGGCGTGCTCGGCGTGCAATTGCGCACCGACCTCGGCCTGAACAGCACCGAGTTCGGCCTGCTCACGTCGACGCCGGTGCTGACCGGCGCGCTGATGCGCTTGCCGCTCGGCACCTGGACCGACCGCTTCGGCGGCCGCATCGTGATGACGGTGCTGCTCGTCGTGTGCGCGATTCCCGTCTACATCGTCAGCTACGCGACGCAGCTCTGGCAGTTCCTGTTCATCGGGCTGTTCCTCGGCTGCGTCGGTGCGTCGTTCGCGGTCGGCACGCCGTATGTCGCGCGCTTTTTCCCGCCGAAGCGGCGCGGGCTCGCGATGGGCGTGTTCGGCGCGGGCACATGCGGCGCGGCAGTGAACCTGTTCGTCACGCCGCTGCTGCTGTCCGCGTACGGCTGGCGCTTCGTGCCGCGCGTCTACGCGATCGCGCTGCTCGTCACGGCCGTGATCTTCTGGTTCGCGTCCGCGCCCGATCCGGGCGCCGGCAAACGGGGCGGCTCGATGCTCGACGCGTTCAAGGTATTGCGCGACCCGCGCGTGTGGCGGCTCTGCCAGTACTACTCGATCACCTTCGGCGGCTTCACCGCGCTGTCGCTGTGGATTCCGCAGTACCTGAAGAGCGAATACGGGATGTCGCTCGTGATGGCGTCCGCGTTCGCGGCTGGCTTCTCGCTGCCGGGCTCGGTGCTGCGCGCGCTCGGCGGCGCGCTGTCCGATCGCTTCGGCGCGCACGCGGTCACGTGGTGGGGGTTGTGGATCGCGTGGATCACGCTGTTCCTGCTGTCGTATCCGGCGACCGACTTCGTGATCCACACGATCGACGGCACCGCGTCGCTGAACCTGGCGATGCCGGTGGCCGGCTTCGTCGCGCTGACCTTCGTGCTCGGTGCGGTGTTCGCGTTCGGGATGGCGTCGACCTTCAAGTACGTCGCCGACGATTTCCCGGACAACATGGGCGTCGTCACGGGCATCGTCGGGCTTGCGGGCGGCCTCGGCGGCTTCCTGCTGCCGATCCTGTTCGGCGTGCTGCTCGACCTGCTGCGCGTGCGCACCACCTGCTTCATGTTCCTGTACGGGATCGTGTGGGTGTCGCTGATCCTGATCTACCTGTCCGAAGTGCGGCGCACGCCGGTGACGGGCTGACGCGTTGCGATCGAGGTGAGGTGCGTGGGCGCGAGGCCGGCACGATCCGGTGTCGCGCTTCGTCGCTCGTCGCGCCCGGAACGTCGTGCGCGACGTATCCGGCCGCGCGCGCTTCTGTCAAACTGGCGCCCATGACACCGCGCCTCGCTTCATCGCCTTCCTCCGATTCCGCGCCCGCACCCGCGGGCTTTCCCGACGCCGACGAACTGGCCGCGCTGCGTGCGTGGTACGCGGGCATGACCGTGCGCCAGGCGGTCGAGCGCTATCTGCCCGATCGTCTCGGCGAAGGGCGGTCCGCGCGCGGCGTGATCGGCGGGATTCGGCGTCGCCTCGTGCGTGTTGCACGGCAGGCCGGGCGGCCGGATCTGGCCGAGCAGCTCGGTCATCCCGGCAGCGAGCGCATGCAGATCGCGAAGGCGGCGACCGATGCGATCGGCCTGCTGCGCCATGCGCGAGCGCCGGTGCCGCAGATCAGCGACGACGTCGGCCTGTGGCTGCCGGCGCGCGCGGTCGTTGCGCTGCGCGCGCACGGCATCGCGACGCTGGCCGACCTCACCGTGCGGATTCCGCGCCGGCGTCAGTGGTGGCGCGCGATCGCGGGGCTCGGTATGGCGAGCGCGCGGCATATCGAGGCGTTCTTTTCCGCACACCCCGAGCTGACCGAGCGGGCACGCGCGCTGATCGCCGCGACGCCGCGCAGCGGCATCGTGCCGTGGGAGCAGCTGAAGCTGCCGCACGAGGTCGACGGGTCGGCCGGCACGTTCCGCGCGCCGCGCGCGACCAGCACGCTCGACGCGGACAACGATTACGCGGCCGTGCACGCATGGCTGTCGCTGCACGAATCGGCCGCGACGCGCCGCGCGTACCGGAAGGAGGCCGAGCGGCTGATCCTGTGGGCGATCGTCGAGCGCGGACGCGCGCTGTCGTCGCTGACGACCGAGGACGCGGTCGCGTATCGCGCGTTTTTGCGTCATCCGACGCCGCATGAGCGCTGGGTCGGCCCCGTGCGGCCGCGCGGCGCGCCGGACTGGCGGCCGTTCTCCGGCGGGCTGTCCGCGCGCTCGGCCGCGTACACGCTGTCGGTCCTCGGCGCGCTGTTCCGCTGGCTGATCGAGCAGCGCTACCTGCTGGCGAATCCGTTTGCGGGCGTCAAGGTGCGCGACACGCGCGGCGCGAATGCGCTCGACACGTCGCATGCGTTCACCGAAGGCGAGTGGCTGCTCGTGCGCACGATCGCGGACGGGCTCGAGTTTCGCAAGGACAAGGCGTCCGGCGCGCCGCAATCCGGCTGGACGCCGGCCGCCGCGCAACGGCTGCGCTTCATCCTCGATTTCGGCTATGCGACCGGGCTGCGCGCGAGCGAGCTGGTCGGCGCGACGCTCGGCGACATCGACACGGACGCGCACGGCGACGCGTGGCTGAAGGTGATCGGCAAGGGCAGCAAGGCTGCGCGCGTCGCGCTGCCGCCGCTCGCGCGCACGGCGCTCGATCGTCATCTGGTCGCGCGGCGGTTGCCGGTGACGCCGGTGCGCTGGCGGCCGGATACGTCGCTGATTCCGAGCCTCGCGGAAGACGGCGCGGCCGGGATCACGAGCGTGCGGCTGTGGAAGGTGATGCAGCGGTTCTTCGTGCAGACGGCCGCACTCGTCGATGACGACAACCCGGCGCTCGCACAGAAGCTGCGGCAGGCGAGCCCGCACTGGATGCGCCATACGCACGCGACGCATGCGCTCGCGCGCGGCGCCGAGTTGACGACGGTGCGCGATAACCTGCGACATGCGTCGATCTCGACGACGTCGATTTATCTGCACGGGGATGACGTGAAGCGGGCGCGGCAGATGTCGAGTGCGTTTTCGGCTGACAAATGAGTAGCACGCGGAGCCGAGCGCACGAGCGGTTGCGCGGGGATCGAACGGAACGACACCGCATCGGTGACGGTCAGAACGGTTATTCGGTCACGGAGCAGGTGGATGGCATCGAGTCAGGGAACCGTTGATTTCATCGTCGAGCAGATGGCTGCGGCGGGCACGGTATCGGCCCGCAAGATGTTCGGCGAATATGGAATCTACTGCGACGGCAAAATGGTCGCGCTGGTTTGCGACGACCGACTGTTCGTCAAGCCGACCCCGGACGGGCGTGCGTTTCTCGGTGCGTGCGAAGAAGGTCCGCCGTATCCGACGGCGAAGCCGCATCTCGTCATTGGAGGAGACCGCTGGGACGACCGCGAATGGCTGTCGACGCTGATCCGGATCACCGCTGCGCAATTGCCGGTACCGATGAAGCGGAGCCGATAGCGGTCGGCGTATTCTGTGAACCATGCGCGCCAATACTGCGCCCCCTCGCTGGAGCACAAGAATGGAGACATCCGAACACCCGCAAGCCCCGCGATACGCGCGCCGCGCCTGGCACGCGCTCGTCGCGGCGCTATGCGTCGGCTGGAGCGCGCTGTCGTTCGGCGCGGACGGTGCGGACGGTGCGGCGGCGCTGCTCGACCGCTATCACAGCCTCGGCGAGCAGTTGAAGAACAACCCGTTCCACCGCCCGCTGTACCTCGAATCGTCCGAAGCGTCCACCTTGCTGAAGGGCGATATCTACGCAGTCGTCGACTATCCGTTCTCCGTCGTGAACGGCAAGCTCAACGACCCCGCGCAGGGCCCCGCGAACTGGTGCGCGGTGCTGATCCTGCACCTGAACACGAAGTACTGTCACGCATCGACCGGCGGCAACGGCCCGGTGCTCGACGTGAACCTCGGCCGCAAGATCGAGCAGAAGCTGTCGGATACCTATCGCGTGCAGTTCCGCTACCGCGTGGCCGCCGCGACGCCCGACTACTTCCAGGTCGACCTGACCGCCGACAGCGGCCCGATGGGCACGAAGGATTACCGGATCGCGCTGGAAGCCGTACCGGTGGGCGGATCGCGCACGTTCCTGCACCTGACGTATTCGTACGGCTTCGGCGCGGTAGGACGCATGGCGATGAAGACCTACCTCGCGACGGTCGGCAGCGACAAGGTCGGCTTCACGGCAGCCAGCGGCGCGTCGGCAGCGCAGCCGCAATACATCGGCGGCGTGCGCGGATTGCTGGAACGCAACACGATGCGCTACTACCTCGCGATCGACACCTATCTCGCGACGCTCGACAAACCGCTCGACCAGCGCCTCGCGCGCTGGTTCGACGCAACCGAGCAGTATCCTCAGCAACTGCACGAAGTCGAGCGGGGCGCGTATCTGCAGATGAAAGCGCAGGAGGTGCAGCGGCAGCAGACGGCGCGGTGACGCCGCCTGCTGCCTGCTGCTCGGCGTCGATCAGTTCGACGCGCCGCCGACCGTGCGAATGCTGTGCCACTGCCCCTGTTCGACGCGGAACAGCGTGTAGGGCGGCTTGATCAGGTCGCCGCGCTCGTCGAACGAGATCTTCCCCGTCACACCGGTGACCGACACGCCCGGCAGGCTCGCGACGACCTTGCTCCGGTCGACCGAATCGGCCTTGTGGATTGCCGCAATCATCGCGAGCGCCGCGTCGTACGCGAACGGCGCATACAGCTCGACGTCCTGGTTGAAGCGCGCCTTGTAGCGCTGCGCGAACGCGATGGCGGACGGCAGCTTGTCGAGCGCCGGCCCCGGTTCGAGATCCTGCGTGCCTTCGCCCGCGTTGCCGGCGATCTTCAGGAACGCATTGCTTTTCAGCGCGCCGGCGCCGAACAACTGCGCGCGGATGCCGAGCGAGCGCATCTGCTTGACGAGCATCGCGCCCTGTTCGTCGAGGCCGCCGAAGAACAGCAGGTCGACGTTGTTGCTCTTCATCGTCGTCAGGATGCCGCGGAAATCGACGGCCTTGTCGTTGGTGTATTCGCGGTCGACGACGCTGCCGTGCGCATCCTTCACGCCCTTCTCGAATGCGTCCGCGAGCCCCTGGCCGAACGCGGTGCGGTCGTCGATGATGCCGATCCGCTTCGCCTTCAACTGCTCGACCGCGAAGCGTCCGGCGACCACGCCGCCGACGCCGTCGTGCCCCATCGTTCGGAACACGTTCTTGAAGCCTTGCATCGTCAGCTGCGGATTGGTCGAGCCGGGCGTGATCATCGCGACGTTCGCCTGCTTGTAGACGGCCGACGCGGGAATGCTGCAGCCCGAGTTGTAGTGGCCGACCACGCCGACCACGCCATCGTCGACGAGCTTCTGCGCGACCTGGATCGCGATGCGCGGATCGGCCTGGTCGTCCTGCACGTCGAGCACGAAGCGCACGGGTTTGCCGCCGACGGTCGGATGCTTCGCGTTTTCCTCGTCGAGCGCGAGTTGCGCACCGTATTGCAGATCCTTGCCGACGCGCGCGACCGGCCCCGTCAGCGGGCCGGCGAAGCCGATCTTGATGGTTTCCGGGTCCGCGGCCTGCGCGGACGCAGCGACCGTGCCGATCGAGCAGACGGCCAGCCATGCCAGCCAGTTACGACGATTCATGATGCCTCCTTGCAGGGATGAAAATGGCGGCGCGCGTCAGAATCGCGCGGCCCGGTATGGAGCGAGGTCGAGCGGCGGTGCGCGCTGCGCGACGAGATCGGCGACGATCCGCCCGGTGATGCCGGCGAGCGTGACGCCGAGATGCTGGTGGCCGAATGCGTGGATCACGCGCTCGCTGTGCCGCGCGCGGCCGATCACGGGCACGCCGTCGGGCAGCGTCGGCCGAAAGCCGAGCCAGCTGCGCGTCGGCGTGCCGAGCGAGGGCAGCGCTTCGCGGGCGGAACGCGTGAGTAGCGCGACCAGCGAGCGGTTCATGCCGGCATCGAAGCCGCCGAGTTCGACCGTGCCGGCCGCGCGCAATCCTTCGTCGAGCGGCGTCATGTAGAACCCGCGCTCGGCCCAGCCGACCGGTCGCGTGACGATCTGTTCATGCGCGGCGAACTGCACGTGGTAGCCACGCTCGGTATCGAGCGGCACGGCGTCGCCGCACGCGGCGGCGAAGGCGCGCGAGCGGGCGCCGGCCGCAATCACCACATGATCGAAGCTGTGCGCCGCACCGCCCGCATGCAGGGTCACGCCGTCGCCGACGAGCTCGATCCGTTCGACTTGCGCGCGTTCGAGCGTCGCGCCGCCGGTGGCGAGGTGCGCGAACAATTCGCCGAGAAACCCGCACGGATCGGAGAAATGCCAGCTTCCGTGGAACAGCACGCCGCGCGTGAAGATCGGCGCGAGTGCGGGCTCGAGCCGGCGGATCGCATCCGCGTCGAGCGTCTCGAACGGCACGCCGAGCCGGCGCCGCAGCGCCAGCGACGACTGCGCGGCGTCGAACGACGCCTGCCGGGCGTATAGGTACAGGCATTCGCGCGGCCGCACGAATGCCGCGAGCCGCGTGGTCGCGAGCAGCGGCGCATAGCCGTCGGCGGCGCGCGACAGCAGCGCGGCCAGCGCGCCGGCGCTGCGCGCGTGACGCGCGGGCGTCGACGCGGCGAGGAACCGCACGAGCCACGGCGCGCCGCGCAGCAGATACGGCCAGCGGATGCGCAGCGGGCTGTCGGCGGCGAACAGGAAGTGCGGCATGTCGCGGAACACGGACGGGCCGTTGACGGGCACGCAGCCATACGGCGCGAACGTCGCGGCGTTGCCGAACGACGCGCCGTGGCCGACGCCGGCCGGGTCGAACAGCGTGACGCGATGCCCGTCGCGCTGCAGCCATGCCGCCGCGCCGAGCCCGATGAAGCCTGCACCCACGATGGCGATGTTCGCCATGACGCTTCTCCTCCGGCACACCTGATTCACACAAAGATGGGATTAAGAATCACACAGTAATTTTTTGTGTGCAATCAAAAATCGATTGTGTGGTGCTAGCGTTTACCCGATTCCAGTGCGCTGATTCAATAGACTTTTCGGCAGACGGTTGACCGGGCGGGGATGTCATATACAATCGCGAGACAGGTTTAGATGGCAGACAAACGCTCTTTGTGTGGGCACAGGCGATACATGGCAGCAGACAAACTTTCCGGAGAGCGCGACGGCAGTGCGCCGACGCAGGCGAAGCGGCCGACCTATGTCGAGGTATCGAGCTCGATCGAGGCGGAAATCCGCAACGGCATGTACCCGCCGGGCAGCCGCCTGCCGCCGCAACGCCAGCTCGCGACCGAGCTCGGCATCAACGTGTCGACCGTGTCGCGTGCGTACAAGGAGCTGCAACTGCGCGGCCTCGTGATCGGCAGCAAGCGGCGCGGGTCGCTCGTCACCGGCGGCGCGATGCCGAGCATCGAGCCGGCCCGTGCGTCGCTCGCGGCGGGCAACGGCGTGATCGACCTGACGGTGAACCGGCCGGCGACCGGCGAGTTCCTCGCGAGCCTCGCGCAGACGTTCGGCGAACTGCCGGGCGATCCGCGTTTCGCGTCGCTGCAGGAATACCAGCCGCCGCAGGGCCCCGACTGGGCGCGTGCGGCGGGCGCGCAATGGCTTGCCGCGCCCGGCTTCACGCCGTCGCCCGACCAGGTGGTCGTCACGAGCGGCGCGCAGCACGGGCTCTACGCGGTGCTGAACAGCCTGATCGGCACCGACGGCGTGATCGTCGCCGACCGGCTCACGTATTACGGCCTGAAGGCGCTCGCGCCGGTGTTCCAGTTCGAGATCGTCAGCGCGCCGGCCGACGACGACGGCCTGCTGCCCGACGAGATCGACCGGATCTGCCAGCGCATGCCCGTCAAGGCGATCTTCGTCGTGCCGAACCTGCAGAACCCGACCGTGACGACGATGAGCCTCGCGCGCCGGATGGCGCTCGTCGACGTCGCGCGCCGCCATCACGTGACGATCATCGAGGACGATGTGTACGGGCCGCTCGTGCGCGACCGGCTGCCGGCGATTGCCGGCTTGTGTCCCGAGCTGACGTTCCATATCGGCGCGACGTCGAAGATTCTCGCGCCGGGGCTGCGCCTCGGCTACCTGAGCTGCCCGCGCGACAGCGTCGCGCTGTGTGCGGAAGCGGTGCGCACGACGGCGTGGATGCCCGCGCCGACGTCGATGCTGATCGCGACGGTGTGGATCGAGAACGGCACCGCCGAGCGGATCATGAGCGCGCAGTTGGCGGAAATCCGCGCGCGCGTCGATCTTGCGCGGGAACTGCTGCCGGCCGGCCATCTGAAGTCGGACCCCGCGTGCATGTTCGTGTGGCTGCGGCTGCCGCCGCCGTGGCGTGCCGACGACTTCGCCGCGAACGCGAAGGCGCGCGGCGTGATCGTGATGCCGTCGTCGACGTTCGCGGTCGATCGCGCGGAAATCGAGCACGGCGTGCGCATCAACCTCGCGTGCCCGGCGACGCGCGACGAACTCGTCAACGGGCTGCGGATTCTGGCCGGCACGCTGAAGGACCGGCCGCGCGCGCTGTTCGGTTCGATCTGACGTTTTCCGCTCGATCGAGCAAACCCGCGATGATGTCGACGATCCGCCGCAGCAGCGCGTCGTCGTAAGGCAACCACCACACCCCCGCGCAGCGGTGTCGACTACCGGCTTGCTGCCCGTATCGGGCCGGCCGGCGTTGATTCTCACACCGAGCGCCGGCGAACAATCCGAGCGCTTCGTCCTCACCGGACGGGCCGCACCTCGTCCGGCTCTGACCCCCTCAAGATTCGCAGGCACCGGTACGGGCTGCCGCGCCGTTCTGGCGCTATTTTCATGGCAGCGCAGATCGGTCCGCCGCGGCCCATTCCTGTGGCACGGCGCGTATGGCGCCGACCAGAGCCGCGCAATCACGCGGTATCGCCTCCGATCGCCGCTCACCATGACGATTCATAAGACGTACAGTTGGCCCTGAATGACGAATTCGCGCCAAACTGTACTCTTGTGTGCGTATTCGATGTGTGTACTCTTCGCCAACTGTTCTGCTCTTAAGATTCCATCATCAAGTGCACAGTGTCGCGGGCCCAGACGTCACGGGCCTCTCGGCGCATTTTTAAAAGCGAGCCACTGCGATGGAAAAGGCAAAACCGGAGGGAGCAATCAGGCAGAACGACAGCCCGGTCGGCGGGCGGCACACGCGCGTATCGGACGCGCACGGCACGGCCGCGCGCATGCGCAGGCCGTCGGGGAGCGCGCGATGAAGCTCTACGAAAAACTTGCGGACGACATCGAGCGCCTGATTCGCCAGGGCGTGTACCGGCATGGCGACCGGATTCCGTCGGTGCGGCAGGCGAGCCAGCAGCACCGGATCAGCATCACGACCGTGCTGCATGCGTACCTGCTGCTCGAAAGCCGCGGGCTGCTGGAAAGCCGTCCGCAGTCGGGCTACTTCGTGAACCTGCGTCGCGATGACAACCACGCACCGGTGCGCGAGCTGCGGCCGTCGAAGCCGATCGCGATCTCGTCGTCGGTCGACATGAGCCGGCTCGTGCTGTCGACGCTGCGCTCGATCGGCACCGACGACGCGGTGCCGCTCGGTTCGCCGTATCCGGACCCGAGCCTGTTTCCGTTCGAGAAGCTGAACCGCTACGCGTATGCGGCCGGCCGCGACAAGTCGCTGTGGGGTGTGACGGACGGGCTGCCGCCGGGCCATCCGCGGCTGATCCGGCAGATCGCGCGACGCTACCTGGAAAACGGGATGTCGGTCGATCCGAACGAGATCATCGTGACGGTCGGCGCGACGGAGGCGATCAATCTTTGTTTGCAGGCGGTCGCGAAGCCCGGCGACACGATCGCGGTGGAATCGCCGACGTTCTACGCGATGCTGCACGCGATCGAGCGGATGGGGATGAAGGCGATCGAGGTCGCGACGCATCCGGAATACGGCATCGACATCGCGGCGCTGGCGGCGATTGCAAAATCGCAGCCGATCGCCGCATGCATGGTGATGCCGAATTTCCAGAACCCGCTCGGCTTCCAGATGCCGGACGAGCGCAAGCGCGAACTGGTTGAATTCGCAACCCGCGTCGACATGCCGATCATCGAGAACGGTGTGTATAACGAACTGTATTTCGGCGAGTCGCATCCGAGCACGCTGAAGTCCTACGACCACAACGGGATCGTGCTGCATTGCGCATCGTTCTCGAAGAGCCTGACGGCGGCCTACCGGATCGGCTGGGCATTGCCGGGGCGGTATCGCGATCAGGTCGAGAAGCTGAAGTTCCTGAACACGCTGGCGACGCCGTCGCTGCCGCAGCTCGCGATCGCCGAGTTTCTCGAGCGCGACGGCTACGAGCATCACCTGCGGCGCCTGCGCAAGGCGTATGCGCAGCAGGCGAACCTGATGCGTGCAATGGTGTCGCGGTTTTTCCCGGAAGGCACGCGCATTTCGAGCCCGGCGGGCGGGTACGTATTGTGGGTCGAGTTGCCGGTGCAGGTCGATGCGATGCGGCTGTACCAGCTCGCGCTGGAGCAGGGGATCACGATCGGCCCCGGCTACATGTTCTCGATCACCGACAACTACCGGAACTTCATCCGGCTGAACTACAGCAGCCCGTGGTCGCCGGAGATCGAGCAGGCGGTGATCGCGGTCGGGAAGCTTGCGGCATCGTGCATGCGGTGACGCGAAGGCCGGTGATGGGCCGGTGACGTCCAAAAAAAATGGCGCCGCAGGCATTCAGCCCGCGGCGCCATCGCGTGTCGCTACGACGGGCACCGCCCGCCGCAGCTCGACCGCATGCTTAGATCTGCACGGTGTCGGCGACTTCCTTGAAGTCTTCGATCTGGTCGAAGTTCATGTACTGGTAGATCTTGTCGCCGTTCGCATTGAGCACGCCCATGTCGGCCATGTACTCTTCCTTGGTCGGGATCTTGCCCAGACGCGAGCAGATCGCTGCCAGTTCCGCCGAGCCGAGGTACACGTTCGTGTTCTTGCCCAGGCGGTTCGGGAAGTTGCGGGTCGACGTCGACATCACCGTCGCGCCTTCGCGCACCTGTGCCTGGTTGCCCATGCACAGCGAGCAGCCCGGCATTTCCGTGCGCGCGCCGGCCGTGCCGAACACGCCGTAGTGACCTTCTTCCGTCAGCTGCTTCTGGTCCATCTTGGTCGGCGGGGCGACCCACAGCTTGACCGGAATGTCGCGCTTGCCTTCCAGCAGCTTCGACGCGGCACGGAAGTGACCGATGTTGGTCATGCACGAGCCGATGAACACTTCGTCGATCGTCGCGCCTGCGACGTCGGACAGCGTCTTCACGTCGTCCGGGTCGTTCGGGCATGCAACGATCGGCTCGTGGATGTCGGCCAGGTCGATCTCGATGACGGCCGCGTATTCGGCGTCGGCATCCGGCGACAGCAGTTGCGGGTCGGCCAGCCACTGCTCCATCGCCGCGATACGGCGCTGCAGGCTGCGCGGATCCTGGTAGCCCTGCGCGATCATCCACTTCAGCAGCGTGACGTTGCTGTTCAGGTACTCGATGATCGGTTCCTTGTTCAGGTGCACCGTGCAACCGGCTGCCGAACGCTCGGCCGACGCATCCGACAGCTCGAACGCTTGCTCGACCTTCAGGTCGGGCAGGCCTTCGATTTCGAGAATGCGGCCCGAGAAGATGTTCTTCTTGCCTTGCTTGGCGACCGTCAGCATGCCTTGCTTGATCGCGTACAGCGGAATCGCGTTGACCAGGTCACGCAGCGTGACGCCCGGCTGCATCTTGCCCTTGAAGCGGACCAGCACCGATTCCGGCATGTCGAGCGGCATCGTGCCGGTGGCGGCCGCGAACGCGACCAGGCCCGAGCCTGCCGGGAAGCTGATACCGATCGGGAAGCGCGTGTGCGAGTCGCCGCCGGTGCCGACGGTGTCGGGCAGCAGCATGCGGTTCAGCCACGAGTGGATCACGCCGTCGCCCGGGCGCAGCGCGATGCCGCCACGCGTGCTGATGAAGTTCGGCAGCGTCTGGTGCGTCTTCACGTCGACCGGCTTCGGATAAGCGGCGGTGTGGCAGAACGACTGCATCACGAGATCGGCCGAGAAGCCGAGGCATGCCAGATCCTTCAGTTCGTCGCGGGTCATCGGGCCCGTGGTGTCCTGCGAGCCGACCGAGGTCATCTTCGGTTCGCAGTACGTGCCCGGACGCACGCCCTGGCCTTCCGGCAGACCGCATGCGCGGCCGACCATCTTCTGTGCGAGCGAGAAGCCCTTGCCGCTGTCGGCCGGCTGGTGCGGCAGGCGGAACAGCGTCGACGGTGCGAGACCCAGCGCTTCACGCGCCTTCGCGGTCAGGCCGCGGCCGATGATCAGCGGAATGCGGCCGCCGGCGCGCACTTCGTCGAACAGCACGTCGGACTTGACCTGGAATTCGGCGATCACGTTGCCGTCCTTCAGCGCCTTGCCTTCGTACGGGCGCAGTTCGACCACGTCGCCCATTTCCATCTGCGACACATCGAGTTCGATCGGCAGCGCGCCGGCATCTTCCATCGTGTTGTAGAAGATCGGGGCGATCTTGCCGCCCAGGCACACGCCGCCGAAGCGCTTGTTCGGAACGAACGGGATGTCTTCGCCGGTGAACCACAGCACCGAGTTGGTGGCCGACTTGCGCGAGGAGCCGGTGCCGACCACGTCGCCGACGTAGGCGACCAGGTGACCCTTTTCCTTCAGCGATTCGATGAACTTGACCGGGCCGCGCTTGCCGTCTTCTTCCGGCGTGATGCCCGGGCGCGCGTTCTTCAGCATCGCGAGCGCGTGCATCGGGATGTCCGGGCGGGTGGTGGCGTCCGGCGCCGGCGACAGGTCGTCGGTGTTGGTTTCGCCCGTGACCTTGAACACGGTGATGGTCAGGCTTTGCGGTACTTCCGGACGGCTCGTGAACCATTCGGCGTCGGCCCAGCTTTGCAGCACGGCCTTCGCGTGCGCGTTGCCCTTGTCGGCGAGTTCCTTCACGTCATGGAACTGGTCGAACATCAGCAGGGTTTTCTTCAGCGCGTCGGCCGCGACGGCCGCGACGGCTTCGTCGGACAGCAGCTCGATCAGCGGCTGGATGTTGTAGCCGCCGAGCATCGTGCCGAGCAGTTCGGTCGCGCGCTCGCGCGAGATCAGCGGGCAGGCCGTCTCGCCCTTCGCGACGGCGGCCAGGAAGCCGGCTTTCACGCGTGCGGCTTCGTCGACGCCGGCGGGGACGCGGTGGGTGATCAGGTCGAGCAGCGTCTGCTCTTCGCCTGCGGGCGGGTTCGCCAGCAGTTCCACCAGTTCGGCGGTTTGCTGAGCGGTCAGCGGCAGGGGGGGAATACCAAGCGCGGCGCGGGCGGCCACGTGAGCACGAAAGTTTTCAAGCATGGGGGGACCTGCTGAGATTGCGTTTCAGGGGAAGGGCTTTCCAGGCACGCCGAGGCTGCTGTTCCGGAGACTGCTTCATTGCTTGGACGGGATTCTAATCGCAATATATTCAGGCGTCAAATGTCTTATGTCTTATATAAGAGTTGGTGGCGAGGTGGATGGACTTTCTTGCTGGGTCGATTCGACGGGATGTGCTGGAGCCTTGCCGTGCAAGGTTGTATGGGCAATTCAGGAGGAAAGTGGGTACGAGGAGAGGTCGAACGCCGGCAGGGCGTTCATGGCGTGGGACTTCGTCCGGCGTGGCATCGAGGCTGTCGATGCGCGATTCCGCTATGTGAAAAAGTCGGAATTTTCCAATTAAGACCTGGCCTTGCCTGTCTACTGGGACTCACGGGCCTCGCCAGTACAGAAGCAAGTGGAGCAACCCTCATTCGGGCGTCGGAATCCGTGATGATCGTGGTCGCATCTGCAATCCTGTTTCGCGAGCGGCCGACGGGCAGATTCGTCGTGGGGATCGCGTTCAGCCTCCGCTCGCCTCAGCGCAACTCGACGCGTGATCACATCGCGTCAGCCGGCCGATGCGCATCCGTGTCCACGCAGCACACCAACACTTCCGCGGGCTGCTTGCCGGTACTCAGATACACATGCCCGACCGAACTATCGAAATACAGGCTGTCACCGGGTTTCAGTTCGAACACCTTGCCCGTTTCGAATCTGAGTTCGAGCGAACCCTGCAGCAAGAATACGAATTCCTCGCCGCTATGACGAATGTAGTCCGGGAAATCGGACAGCTTGCGCGCCCGCACATGTCCGCGCATCGGCACCATGCGCTTACCCGTCAGTTCATTTGCGAGCATGTGGTACTCGTAGTTGGGCGTGTCGTAGACCATTTGCTGATCCGCCGCCGTAAAGGTCGGCACGATATGGCCCGCCGCTCGTTGCGCGCGCCCGAATAGCTCATCGAAGCCGAGTTCCAGCGCGTGGGCAAGCGCCGCAAACTTGTCATAGGTCAGCGCGATGTCGCCGCGCTCCGCCTTAGAGATCGTCGATACGGCGATGCCCGAGCGCGCCGACAACTCCATCAGCGTCAGTCCATGCGCCTTGCGCGCATCGCGCAGGCGTGCGCCGACCGCCTTGTGATCAATCTGCGATGAAGCTTCGACGGATGTGGGCATCTGTCGCCCATTGGATCTGGCCATGACCGGTACGCTCGAATCGGGTATGCGGGTTTTGTCGTATACGAGAATAAAATTTTTCTCGTATATGATAACTCACATCGAGTCCTATCCTGAAGGATCCATCGCCATGTCAACACTTGCATTGGAAAAAGCAGGTCTTTCGAAGACCCAGGTCATCGCCGCGACGACGCTGGGTACGGCGCTGGAGTTCTACGACTTCACGATTTACAGCTTCTTCGCGATCCAGATCGGACAACTGTTCTTCCCGTCCGCGTCGCCGGTGAATCAGTTCCTGCTGTCGATCGGCGTCTTCGGCGTGGGCTTCGTCGTGAGGCCGCTGGGCGGGATCATCATTGGCGCTTACGCGGATCGCGCCGGACGCAAGAAAGCGATGGTGCTGACTATCATGTTGATGGCACTCAGCTGCGCACTGATCGCCTGCGCGCCGACTTATGCGGTCGCGGGCATGGCCGCGCCGTTCATCGTGCTCGCCGCACGACTGATCCAGGGCTTCGCGGCGGGCGGCGAGTTCGGTCCGGGCACGACGCTACTCGTCGAATATGCATCGGATTCGACCCGCGCCTTCTTCGCAAGCTGGAATTTCTCGGCTACCGCGCTAGGCGTCGCGATGGGCGCGGCGGTCGCGACGCTCGTCAATCTGGTGCTGCCGAAGGAGGCCGTTCTTGCGTGGGGCTGGCGCATTCCGTTCGTGCTGGGCATCGTCGCAGCGCCCGTCGGCATGCTGATCCGGCGGCGTCTGGAAGAAACCTTGAGCGATGTATCGTCGGGTGGCAAGCATGCAAAAGCGGGCGCGTTGAAGGCGGCGCTCACCACGCATCTCAAGCTGACCATCCTCGGGACTTTCGCGGAGCTCGGCGGCTCGGTTTCGGTGTACATCACGGCGTTCTTCCTGCCGAGCCATGCAGTGCGCACGCTGCATCTCTCATCGACAGCATCGGTCGTCGCAGGCCTGGTCAGCTCGCTCGTGCTGTTCTCCGCCGCGCCCATCGCCGGAAAGCTCGCGGACCGCTACAGCCGCAAGCGCGTGCTCGTGGTGTCGCGCGTGGTCTTGCTTCTGAGCATCTATCCTGCGTTCGCGTGGTTGTCGGCTGCGCCATCGATGGGCCTGTTGTGCGCTGTATCCGCGTTCCTTTCGATCTTCGTTGCCGGGCAGATCGTGCCGGTCCTCGTGATGATCCCCGAACTCTTTCCGAAGCACGTCCGTGCGACGGGCATCGCACTGACCTATGTGGTAAGCGCCTCGTTCTTCGGCGGATTCTCGCCGTTCATCGCAAGCTGGCTCGTTGTCCGCACCGGCAATGTGCTCGCGCCGGCATGGTACGTCGCAGCGGCCTGCGCGATCTCGCTCGTGCCAGTGATCTGGTTGCGCGACCGCACGGGCGAAGCCCTCAACTGAATCCACTTTGCATCCACGAAAGCACATGTCCGATACTGACGACCTCGTGAGCCGCAATGCAGTCGAGCTGCGGCGCATGATCGGTGCGAAAGAGATTTCGCCCGTCGAGCTGCTCGATGCGTGCATCGATCGCATCGAAGCCATCAACCCTGCCGTGAATGCCATCACGGCGACCTGTTACGACGCCGCGCGCGAAGCCGCGAAGGCCGCCGAACGCAAGGTGCTCGTCGGCGAGCCGCTTGGACTGCTGCACGGCTTGCCGCTCGGCGTGAAGGATCTCGAAGATACGGCGAATCTGCTTACCACGTATGGCTCGCCGATGTCGCGCGGCCACGTGCCGTCGCGCGACGTGGTGCTGGTCGAACGATTGCGCGCGGCGGGCGCGATTCTCGTCGGCAAGACGAACGTGCCCGAACTCGGCGCCGGCGCCAACACGCGCAACCCCGTGTGGGGCGCAACGGGCAATCCGTTCAATCCGGAACTGAACGCAGGCGGCTCCTCCGGCGGCTCGGCAGCTGCGCTCGCGTGCGACATGCTGCCGGTCTGCAGCGGCTCGGACACAGGCGGCTCGCTACGGATTCCCGCATCGAAATGCGGTGTGGTCGGGTTCAGGCCCTCTGCCGGACTCGTGCCGAACTCGCGGCGGCTGCTCGGATGGACGCCGATTTCTGTCGTCGGTCCGATGGGCCGCGACGTCGAAGAAACAGCCTTGCAGCTTGCTGCGACGGCCGGTCTCTCATCGGGCGATCCGCTCAGCTACGAAGTCGACGCAATGCGCTTCACGACCTTGCCCGAGTTCGATCTGGCCACGCTGCGTGTCGGTTATACGGAGGACTTCGGCGCGTGCGATGTCGATGACGACATTCGTGCCGTGTTCCGCTCGCGCATGGCCGCGCTCGGCGAGATGGTCCATACGTGCGAGCCGGTCAGCTTCGACCTCGGCGATGCGCATCGCGCGTTCGATGTGATTCGCGCGGAAAGCTTCGTCGCCGGACTGCGCGATGCCTACGCGCGCGACCCCGGCGCACTCGGGCCAAACACGCGCGCGAACTATGAAATGGGTGCGTCGATGACACTCGCCGACAGCGCATGGGCGCAAGCCGAGCAGACGCGTATCTTCAGGCGCTTCCAGTCCGCATTCGAACGTTACGATGTGATTGTGTCGCCGACCACGCCCGTATCGCCGTTCCCTTGGCGCGAGTTGTATGCGGCGCAAATCAACGGCCGCGCGCAGGAAAATTACTATCGATGGCTCGCGCTGACTTACGTCGTGACGCTCACGACACATCCGGCGATCTCGCTGCCGTGCGGCGTCGATCATGCGGACATGCCATTCGGCTTGCAGATCGTCGGCCCGTTTCACGGCGATCTGAAAACGCTGTCCGTTGCGCGCGCGATGGAACGCGCATTCGACAACGATCCGATCATGCGCAGACCACGCCCCGATCTCTCGAAGCTCACACAACCGAACCCGGCGCTGAAGTCGATCGTCACCGCGCCGCCAATCCTCACTTCGACGAGCCCGGATCAGTCCGGCATGTCGTCCGTTTAACACTCGAGAGCCCGTCATGTCCAACGAAATCAAAAGACTGCAAACCAACGCACGCATGAGTCAAGTGGTGATTGTCAATGGCGTTGTCTACCTGTCCGGACAAATACCAGACACAGCCGGCGCATCGATCACCGCGCAGACGACGGAAGTATTGACTCGCATCGATGCACTGCTTGCAGCGGCAAGCATCGACAAGACGCGCCTCATTTCAGCGAATATTTGGCTTAGCGACCCGAAGCACTTCGACGAATTCAATGCGGCTTGGGAAGCGTGGGTTCCGTCGGGCCATGCACCGACACGTGCCTGCGTGCAGGCATTGCTGATGAGGCCCGGTCTCGATGTCGAGGTGGCTGTCACCGCGCTCGCCTGACGAGAAATGCAATGAAGTTCGATACGCTCGTACTCGGTGGCGGCATGGTGGGTGTTTCCATCGCCGTGCATCTGCAAAAACGTGGATTGTCCGTCGCGCTCGTCGACCGCAAGGCGCCGGGAAACGAGACGTCGCTCGGCAATGCAGGGCTGATCCAGCGCGAAGGCGTGTATCCCTATGCGCTTCCGCGTGATGTCGCCACACTCGCGCGGTACGCGCGTAACCGCTCGCCGGATGTGCGCTATCATCCGCGCGCCATGCCATCGGTGATGCCTTTTCTGTACCGGTACTGGCATCACTCGCGAGCGGACCGTCATGCGGCCATCGCCCGTGCGTATTCGACGCTGATCGAGCACTGCGTCAGCGAACATCGTGCGTTGGTCGAGGCTTCGGGTGCGCAGGCATTGCTGCGCACCGGCGGCTGGCTCAAGGTGTTTCGCAGCGCGCACAAGCACGACGCCGAGATGCGCGTCGCGGAACAATGGAGGACGCAATATGGCGTCGGGTTCGACGCCCTTGATGCCGCACAATTGCAACGCGACGAGCCGTCGCTGAGTGACGCGCTGATCGGCGCATTGCGCTACACGGATGCCGATTCCGTGAGCGACCCGAATGCGCTCGTCACGGCATACGCACGCTACTTCGAGAAGCTGGGCGGTCGCATCTTCATCGGCGATGCGACGACGCTCGAGCCAGGATGGAGCGTCTCAACGGAGGCGGGCCGCATCGATGCGCACTCGGCTGTGATCGCACTCGGTCCGTGGTCGGATGTGGTCACTTCACGCTTGGGATATCGGCTGCCGCTTGCCGTCAAGCGGGGTTATCACATGCACTACGCGGCGCAGGAAGGGGCGCGCCTAAATCAGCCGGTGCTCGATGCGGAAATCGGCTACATGATGACACCGATGGCGCGCGGCATTCGTCTCACGACAGGTGCAGAGCTGGGGTACCGCGATGCGCCCGCCACGCCCGTGCAACTCGAAGCAATCGAACCGATTGCACGTGAGACATTTCCGCTTGGCAAGCGGCTCGATGAACAACCCTGGCTCGGCCGTCGCCCCTGCACGCCGGACATGATGCCGATCATTGGGCCCGCGAAGCGACACAAGGACCTATGGTTTGCCTTTGGACACGCGCATCATGGATTGACCCTTGGGCCCGTCACTGGGCGCTTGCTCGCCGAGATGATGGTTGGGGCCGAACCCGTCGCGGACCCTTTCCCGTTCCGTGCTGACCGATTCAGTAGCTGATGAGACTCGACCAGGATTGAACGCCAAACACCGGGTTCCGGTCATTAGCGATCTTTACGAGGTGCGTCAACAGGCTGTGCAAAGGCCGATGAAAAGGTCGTTCCGGCGCTTCGTTCGCGCTTGCGGGGCCGCCCCAACAGGTTAGGCGGTCCCCCGGGTTTCGACACAGCCGCTACCAGCCTCCATTCAAGCTCCCCTGCGCGCCTGCCGCGCCTCTGCCAGCGTACGGCGCAGCCCTTCGAACGAGTAGAGCGCGAGCGCTACCCAGATTGCGCCGTAGCCGATCGCGCGCACCGATCCGAACGGCTCGCCGTAGATCAGCACGCCGGTGAGGAGCTGGAGCGTGGGCGTCACGTACTGGATCAGGCCGAGCGTCGAGAGCGGGATGCGTCGCGCGGCAGCCGCGAAGAGTAGCAGTGGCACGGCCGTGATAGGCCCGGCGGCAGCCAGCAGCAGTTGCAGACCGAGCGACGCATGGGTGAAATGGCTCGCACCGGCCATGCCGATCATCATCAGATAGACGATCGCCACGGGAAATAACAGCACCGTTTCGAGCGCGAGGCCTTCGAGCGCGCCGAGCTTTGCAGTCTTGCGCAAGAGGCCATAGCCGCCGAACGTCAGCGCGAGCGCGAGGCTGATCCACGGCGGCGCGCCGTTTTGCCAGGTGAGCCAGGCCACGCCGAGCGCCGCAAGCGCCACCGCGCACCATTGCAGCACGCGCATCCGCTCGTGCAGGAAGGCGAAACCGAACAACACGTTGATCAGCGGATTGATGAAGTAGCCGAGGCTCGCCTCGACGATATGCCCCGCGTTCACGGCCCAGATGTAGATGCCCCAGTTGGCCGAGAGCAGCATGGCACTCGCGGCGAAGCGTGCGATCAGGCGCCTGTCGCGCAGCGCGGGGCGCAGCCACGCCCAGTGGTGGCGCGCGACGAGCACGGCGAGGATGAACACGAGCGACCATGCCATGCGGTGGGCGAGTATTTCGAGCGCGGGAATCTGGTGGAGCGTCTTGAAGTAGACGGGAAAGAGTCCCCAGATGACGAACGCGGAAAAGGCGTAGACGATGCCGGAATTCATGGTTGGTTGTAGTTGGCCGGTGCGCGTGGTTGGTGCGAGGCGGCGTCGGTGGCAAAAAATTTCGTGCAGATTTCAGCCGGCCCTGTGCCGATCGGCCGGTTTTGCGACGATAGCTGATTTTGGCCGCCAGCCTTTGCCGCTGTCTAGCCCGACGCGACGCTTACGATGAAAGGTAGGCGCGCGCAGGAGATAACAGCGTCATGCGCGAGGCCGGCGGCCCCCTTTCATGGGGCGGCCAGGAGGCCTTTCGATGATTATCACTTGTTCGGCAGAGGTGGCCTGGTCGGCTTGGGCATCACAAGTACGCGGCCAACCTCTATCGACAGGCACCGGTGCTTCGATTCGGCAGATACGTCCTTCATCCTTGCAGCTCACGTATTTTTCTCGCGCGAGGACTTGCGTTGCCGCGTGTCCGCCGGTCATCTTGTCCGGGCTACGCGTTGCGCCCGTACAGTCCCGTCACCGCCGCAACCTCTTGCGTGAGCTTGTCAATGAGCTCCGACGGCCCCAGCACTTTCACCTCCGCCCCAAACCCCAGCAGCTTGCGCGCACCATGCTCGATCGATTCGATCGGCATCAAGAGCGCTTTCCACCCGGACGGCACCGCAGCGCTATCCGCATGCTCCAAAACCGGCATGACCTTGACGCGCGCATTGACCAGCCAGTTTTCCCCGCGCGCCGACACCGCGACATGCGCGGTCAACCGATAAAGCTCCGCCTCATACCGGCTCATCGCATCGCGCCAGTGCTGCGCCAGATCGAACCGCGCGGGCCGCTTGAACCGCCGGCGCGACGTGCCGAGTTCCCGGATATTCGCAAGCCGAAAAGTCAGCGGATCGCGCTTGCCCGCAATCTTCGCCACCACGTACCACGCGCCACCCTTGAGCACCAGCCCGAGCGGATCGAGTTCGCGACGCGACACACCACGCCAGCTTTCGTACATCACGTCGATCCGGTGCGAATTCCACACCGCATCGGCCACTTCGCGCAGAAACGCCGGCGTTTCCTGCGCCCGATACCAATCGACGGTATCGACGTGCAATCGGCTGGCGACGCGATCCGCATGTTCGCGCGAGTCCGGCGGCAGGCTGGCGATCATCTTCAATCGGGCGGATGTGGCGATCCCGTCCAGCCCGAGTTCTCCCGCCGGCCCCGGCAAACCCGCGAGGATCAGCGCGTGCGCTTCCTGCTCGGTGAGCCCGGTGAGATCGGTGCGCCAGCCATCCCGCAACTGAAAGCCGCCATTGCGTCCGCGATCACCCCAGATCGGCACGCCGGCCGTCGACAACTGATCGATATCGCGCAGGATCGTCCGCTCGGACACCTCCAGCGCGGCAGCCAGCGCCGGCGCGGTCATGCGGCCGCGTGCCTGCAACATCATCATGATCGACAACAGGCGGCTGGCTTTCATCTGCGACACCTCATCCGAAAATACATGACACTAGATGTCATGTTATCGCACCTATTATCGAACCCATTCGCGCTCGGCTCGCGCAAACAGGCGTCGAGCGCGTTTTTACCGACCAGCAGGAAGCGTCGCCGTGAACGTCACGATGCGAAATCCCATGGAGAAGCGACAGATGAAAATCATTACCGGTCCGCTGAGCATGTTCGGCGCCAAGGTCGAGATCGCGGCGTACGAGAAGGGCATCGCCTTCGAGCGTGTGCTGGTGCCGTTCAGCCAGCAGCGCGGCTACGAGCCGAAGCATCCGGACGTCCTGCGCGTCAACCCGAAGCGTCAGGTGCCGGTGCTGATGGACGGTGAACTGGAGATTTTCGATTCCACGCAGATCTTCGAGTATTTCGAGGACCTGAAGCCCGATCCCGCGTTATGGCCGGCGCAGCCGAAGGCACGCGCCGTTGCGCGTCAACTGGAGCACTGCAGCGACGAGATCTATTTCCCGCACATCATCCGGCTGATGGGCCTCGAAGCGACGCCGGATCATCCCGCGGCGCAGGCCGCGCGCGACGAAGCGCGGCAATACTACCGCCGCATGGAGCACGTGCTGGCGGACCGGGAGTTCCTGGCGGAAACCTATTCCTACGCGGACATCGCGTTCTACATGGCGCAGTTGTTCGGCGCACGCAAGGGCGCGCCGATGACGGCGGAAATGCCGAACCTGCTCGCGTGGCGCGAACGGATGACTGCGCGTCCGGCCGTGCGGAAAGTGGCCGGCGCGATGGCGGGTTATCTCGCTTCGATCGACCATCCGGTCCCGGACTTTTTGCACGGACTCTACTAGCGATCTGTTGCGCATCGAGCGGCTACGACCTGCCGATCGCCGACCGATGCAAACGGATCACCCGCCCGTCACCGGCGGAAAGAATGCCACCTCGCTATCTTCCCGCACGACGAACCCGCCGGTCACCATTTCCAGATTCACGGCCGCCCGCACCGGGCGGTCCATCCGCAGCGCTTCTGCACTACGCGCATCGCGCGCGGCGAGCGTGCCGCGCAGCGCGTCGACGGTGACTTCATGCGCATCGATCTCGACGACTTCTTCGTCGGTATGCAGTTGTTCGCGAATGCTCGCAAAGTATTTGATGGTCAGTTTCATTGCGATGTCCTGGGCGGAATCTGCGGAATCGAAATCGGAAAGGCATTGGCCGGCACGTTCAACCCCATCGCCGCATCGCCTGATCGTCATGCGCCTTCGGTTCGACCCAGCCGGCCATGCCGTCGTGCCGGATCTCCTTCTTCCAGAACGGCGCATGCGTCTTCAGGAAGTCCATGATGAACTCGCATGCATCGAACGCGGACGCGCGATGCGCGGCGGCGACCACGACGATCACGACCGGGTGGCCAAGCGGAATGCGCCCGACGCGATGCACGATCCTGACCGCTTCGAGCCGCCAGCGTGCACTGGCTTCCTCGACGATGCTCCATAACGCCTGCTCGGTCATCGTCGGGTAGTGCTCGACTTCGAGCGCGATCACGTCGTCGGCGTCGCCTTCGTTGCGTACGACACCGAGGAAATTCACGACCGCGCCGACATTCGGATTGCGAACGATCGGCGCGATCTCGGCACCGGCGTCGATCGCCGCGTATTGCACGCGCACTTCAAAGCCGGCGGCAATCGCCGGCGGCGGTTCGGCGTGCGGGTCGGCGAGTTCGGGATGGCTGCCGTCACGCGACGGATCGTCGGGTGGCGCGGCACGGGATTCGGTGGAAGTCGTCATGACGGTTCTCCATTAAGCGGTGCGCGCCGCTTCGCGCGGCAGCCGTCAGCCGCCGACGAGCGACATGCGCACGGTCGGATAGGTCTTGCCCGACGGCCGGGCCGCACGCGTGGCCCGCCGCTCGGAATAGCGGTCGTCGCGCTGCATCCATCGCGCACGCACGGCGTCGGCGAGGTGGTCGATCGCCGCGCCAGCGTCGAGCCACGGTCGCAGGTCGGTGCCCTGCATGGCGAACAGGCACGTATAGAGCCGGCCGTCGGCCGACACGCGCGCGCGCGAGCACGTGCCGCAGAACGGATGCGACACGCTCGCGATGAAACCGACTTCGCCGGCGCCATCGATATGCCGGCACCGGATTGCAGTGGCGTCGTGGCCCGGTTCGCCGACGAGCACGAGCGGATAGCTCGCTTCGATCAGCTCGCGCATCCGCTTGGCCGGCACGACCTTGTCGCCGGACCACGCGCTCGCACCGCCGACGTCCATGTATTCGATGAAGCGCACGGCCACGCCGCTATGCCGGAAGTGGCGCACGAGCGGCAGGATCTGATCGTCGTTGGCACCGCGCTCGATCACGGCGTTGACCTTCACCGGCGCGAGCCCGGCCGCCTGCGCGGCCTCGATGCCGGCCAGCACGCGCGCGACGGGCACGTCGGCGTCGCTCATCCGGCGGAACACGGTATCGTCGATCGCGTCGAGGCTGACGGTCACGCGCGACAGGCCCGCATCGCGCAGCGAGCGTGCCTTTGCGGCGAGCAGCGAACCGTTGGTCGTCAGCGCGATTTCGACGGGCTTGCCGTCGACGGTGGTCAGCGTCGCGAGCCGCTCGATCAGCGCTTCGAGGTTGCGGCGCAGCAGCGGCTCGCCGCCGGTGAGACGAATCTTTTCGACGCCGAGCGAGACGAACGCGCGGGCGATTTTCTCGAGGTGCGCGAACGACAGCCGCTCGGACGACGGCATGAACGCATAGTCGGGCCCGAAGCTGTCGCGCGGCATGCAGTAGCCGCAGCGGAAGTTGCACTGGTCGATGACGGACAGCCGCAGATCGCGCAACGGCCGCTCGAGCGTGTCGAGCGGGCGGGAGAGGGCGCCGGGCGATGCGCCACCGGATACGGCGGCGGTCGGCGCGGAAACGATGGCATTCACGATCGGTTCGTCGGCCTGCATGAAGTGAGCGTAACGGCGTCGCCGATCGGCCGCGTATGCACCGACGTGTCGGCGCACGGGGCGCGGCGAGCCTCATCCTGAGGATAGTCCGCCGGATTTTTCCGGCAGAGACACAATCCCGCCCGAAATACAGGAATACAGTTCGTCATCCTGCGTGCGCCCCTGCATGCACGACAGGCGGGCATGACGAGCGTGCTCATGCTGATGCGAGCCAGTGCGCGAAATCGTAATACGGCACCGCGTCGCCGCGCGCGATGCGTCGACCGGCCGGCAACCGCGCGAGCCCGCTCGCCTGCACGAGCGATTGCAGCGTGCCGGCGCCTTGCTGCCGCAGCGTATCGAGTACGGGCGCGCCATTGGCGTCGATGGTGCGGCGCACGCGCACGAAGCGGTCGCGCTGCGCATCCGGCTCGACGTCGATATCGATCGGCAGCGACGGTACGGCCGGCAGGCAGTCGTCGCGCCCCTGCAGGCAGCGGATCAGCGGTGCGACAAACAGCGCGAACGCGATCGTCGCGGCGCCCGGATTGCCGGGCAGCAGCACGACGGGCCGTTCATCGAGCCGCGCGAGCGCGACGGGCTTGCCGGGTTTCATCCGCACGCCCGAGACGACGAACGACGCGCCGAGTGCGCTCAGCGCGGGGCGCAGCAGGTCCTTGTCGCCGACCGATGCGCCGCCGACGCAGACGACCAGATCGCAGCGCGCGGCCATCGCGCGCAGTGCCTGATCGACGGCTGCCGCGGTATCGGCGGCATGCTCGCTCGCCGTGACGATGGCACCGGTTCCCGACACCAGTGCGGCGAGCATCGGCGCGTTGCTGTTGTAGATCTGCTGCGGCGCGCGCGGCTGGCCGCACGGAACGAGCTCGTCGCCGGTCGTGAGGATGCCGACGCGCACGGGCGGCCGCACGTCGATGTGCGTGCAGCCCTGCGCGGCGGCGACACCGACGTGCATCGCGCCGAGCCGCACGCCGGCCGGCATCAGCAGGTCGCCCGCGCGCACTTCCTCGCCGAGGCGGCGGATATGCGATCCGGCGCGCTGCGGTGCGTCGAACGCGACCCAGCCGTCCTGCTCGTGCGCGTGCTCCTGCATCACGATGGTGTCGGCACCGGGCGGAATCAGGCTGCCGGTGAAGATGCGCGCGGCCGTGCGCGGTGCGAGCGGCGACGGCGCGTCGCCCGCATAGCAGCGCTGTGCGACGCGCAGCGGCTCGCCGTGTGCGAGGTCCGCGTGACGGAGCGCGTAGCCGTCCATCGCGCTCTGGTCGGCGGGAGGCTGGTCGAGCACGGCGGCGAGCGGCGCGGCGAGCACGTGGCCGGCGGCCTGTGCGACCGGAATGGAGACGGTCGAATGCAGCGGCGCGAACATGCCGGCGAACTGCCGTTGGGCGGTATCGAAATCGGTCAGGGGTTTCATCAAGCGGTGTGAGCATGCGGTTGCGCATGCGTCGTTTCGGGTAACGGGATCGCGTCGGCCGACACGTATTCGACGAAGCCGTCGTTGCGGCAGAAGCCGAGCAGCCGCACGCCGGCTTCGCGGGCGACGTCGATCGCGAGCGACGTCGGCGCCGAGATCGTCGCGATCATCGGGATGCCGACGCGTGCCGCCTTGCGCACGAGCTCATAGCTCGCGCGGCTCGACAGGAACACGAAGCCCGCGCGCAGGTCGACGCGGCGTCGCGCGAGCCGGCCGATCAGCTTGTCGAGCGCGTTGTGGCGGCCGACGTCCTCGAAGACTTCCAGCACGGTGCCGTCTCGATCGCACCACGCGGCCGCGTGGATGCCGCCGGTCGCGCGCATCAGCGGCTGCCGCTGCGGCAACGCGCGGGCGGCGCGCGCGACGGCGTCGGCGCCGATGTCGGCCGCCGCACCCGCGGCCGCGATGCGCGGCGGATGCAGGTCGAGCTGCGCGATGCTTTCGATCCCGCAGACGCCGCAGCCGGTGCGGCCAGCCAGCGCGCGCCGGTGTGCCTTCAGCGCCATGAATGCCTGTTGCGACACGGTGAGCCTCACTTCGGCGCTGCCGGGCCGGCATTCGCTGTCGATATCGAAGACGTCGGACGCGCGCTCGACGATGCCTTCGCTCAGCGCGAAGCCGAGGCCGAACGCGTCGAGGTCGATCGGCGTGGCCATCATCACCGTGTGTGCGATGCCGTTGAACACGAGTGCAACCGGCGTCTCGTCGACGACGCGATCGACGGTGCCCAATGCTTCGCCGGCACGATGACGCGTCACATGACACGCGCGGCTGCCGTCCGGATCGTCGAGGCGGTCGCTGGGCTCCATGCGGTTTTCTCCAAGGGGGCGGCCGGCGCGGGCGCCGGGCGACGGAAACGGATTCTGCGACGGGCGATGCGCGGTGTCGCTCGCTCGCCACGGACAGGCTACGAGCCGATGGTACGGGCGTTCGGGTGTACCGCGGATGCACAGCGTTGCAGTGCGGAAAGCAGTACAGCTGACGGCCTCCCGGCCCCGAAACGGATTTTCCGTACACACATCTTCGACCCTCGGGAAAGCACAGTTTCAGCGCACGTTTGCGCGATTGCGAGTATCGTCGGAAACGCGATATCGTCATTCACGCTTCGTTGCCGTGCACTGCGATCCGTTTATGTATGCACGTGCCGTCGCGAAGCCGTCGCGCGATTTCCCGCTTCGAGCTGACGTCCTCACAACCACGAGCAAATTACGGTCATGGAAATCTTCGATGCGTTCCATCTCGCACGATTGCAATTCGCGTTCACGGTGTCGTTCCACATCGTGTTTCCTGCGATCAGCATCGGTATGGCGAGCTTCCTGGCAGTGCTGGAATGGCGTTATCTCGTCACCGGCGACGCCGCCTATAAATCCATGTTCCAGTTCTGGTCGAAGATCTTCGCGATCGGCTTCGGGATGGGCGTCGTCTCCGGCGTCGTGATGGCCTACGAGTTCGGCACGAACTGGGCGGGCTTCTCGCGTGTCGCGGGCAACATCACCGGCCCGCTGCTCACTTACGAAGTCCTGACGGCCTTCTTCCTCGAAGCGGGCTTCCTCGGCGTGATGCTGTTCGGCTGGCAGCGCGTCAGCCCGCGTGCGCACTTCTTCGCGACGCTGATGGTCGCGGTCGGCACGCTGATCTCGACGTTCTGGATCCTTGCGTCGAACAGCTTCATGCAGACGCCGCAGGGCTACAAGATCGAGAACGGCCTCGTCGTGCCGGTCGACTGGTTCAAGATCATCTTCAACCCGTCGTTCCCGTATCGCCTCGTGCACATGACGATCGCGGCGTTCATCGTCGCGGGCTTCATCGTTGCCGCGTGCGGCGCATGGCACCTGCTGAAGGGGCGCCGCGACGAGCCGGTGAAGCGCAGCTTCTCGATGGCGTTGTGGATGCTGCTGCTGCTCGCGCCGATCCAGATCGTCGTCGGCGATGCGCACGGGCTGAACACGCGCGAATACCAGCCGGCGAAGATCGCGGCGATCGAGGGGCTGTGGGAAACCGAGAAGGGCGGCACGGCGCTGAACCTCTTCGGCTTGCCCGACATGCAGGCCGAGACGACGCGCTATGCGATCCAGGTGCCGCACCTCGGCAGCCTGATCCTCACGCACAGCTGGGACGGCGAGATCCGCGGGCTGAAGGAATTCCCGCCGCAGGACCGCCCGTATTCGCCGATCGTGTTCTGGACTTTCCGGATCATGGCCGGCCTCGGGATGCTGATGCTGCTCATCGCGCTGCTTGGCCTGCTGCTGCGAAAGGGCGGACGCCTGTATGAAACGCGCTGGTTCCAGTGGTTCGTCGTATGCATGGGGCCGTCGGGCATCGTCGCGCTGCTGGCCGGCTGGATCACGACCGAGGTCGGGCGGCAGCCGTGGACCGTATACGGCGTGCTGCGCACCGTCGATTCGGTCGCGCCGCTCAGCGCGCAGCAGGTCGGCGTGTCGCTGCTGATCTTCGTGGTCGTGTATTTCCTGGTGTTCGGAACGGGTATCTATTACATGTTGAACCTGATGAAGCGCGGGCCGGCCGCACAGGCCGGATATATCGAGCTGCACCGGCATCCGGGGCTGCGCAAGAGCGCGCTGTCCACGCCGCTGAACGTCACCGAAGCGGAGTAAGCCATGCAAATCGATCTTCCTGTCGTGTGGGCCGCGATCATCGGCCTCGGCGTGTTCATCTACGTGATGCTGGACGGCTTCGACCTCGGCATCGGCCTGCTGTTTCCGTTCTTCGATGCCAAGGTCGAACGTGAAGTCATGCTGAACACCGTCGCGCCGGTGTGGGACGGCAACGAGACCTTTCTCGTGCTCGGCGGCGCGGGGCTGTACGGTGCGTTCCCGGTCGTCTACTCGACGCTGCTGCCGGCCAACTACCTGCCGCTGATCCTGATGGTGGTCGGGCTGATCTTCCGCGGCGCGGCATTCGAGCTGCGCGCGAAGGCGAACCGCACGCAGCACCTGTGGGATCTGGCATTCATCGGCGGCTCCGCGCTCGCCGCGTTCTGCCAGGGGATCACGCTCGGTTCGCTGCTGCAGGGCATCCATATCGTGAACAACCAGTTCGCGGGCGGGCCGTTCGACTGGCTGTCGCCGTTCAGCCTGTTCTGCGGGATCGGTGTGCTCGTCACCTATGCGACGCTCGGTTGCGGCTGGCTGATCCTGAAGGTCGACGGCGAGCTGCAGCGCAAGATGCGGCTCCTGATGAAACCGCTCACGGGCGTGCTGCTGGCCGTGATGGGCGTGGTCAGCCTGTGGACCGTGATCGGCCTGCCTGCCGTCGCGCATCGCTGGTTCGGCAGCGGCAATCTCGGCTGGTTCCTGCCGGTGCCGGTGCTCGTCGTCGCATGCGTGTGGGGCATCTTCCACACGGTGAAGCACCGGCACGAAGCGACGCCGTTCCTGCTGACGCTCGCGATCGTGTTCCTCGGCTACACGGGGCTCGTGATCAGCATCTGGCCGAACATCGTGCCGCCTTCGCTGACGATCTGGGATGCGTCGTCGAGCCATTCGAGCCAGCTGTTCGCGCTCGTCGGCACCGTGATCGTGCTGCCGATCATCCTCGTATACAACGCAATGCAGTACCGCGTGTTCCGCGGCAAGGTGCGCGAGGGCGACGCGGGCTATCACTGACCGGTGCGCCCGGTGACGGGCGCGGCCTGTGCGGGCGTATCATCACGCGCGGTGCGGTGCATCCCGTCGCCAGACCGGGTATCGACGCGACAGCGGCCCGCCACGCGCGGGCCGTTTCGCATCGGGCGCGCCGCGTGCATTGCGTATTCCTTTGGCAGTCGAGACAAGATCATGATCGTCAGACCACGACAAAACTGGCTCAGGATGCTGTTCGTATGGAACGGCTCCGTGCTGCAATCGATCATTCCGCAACTCGTGTTCATGGCGATCGTCAGCACGCTGGCGGTCTTCACGAACGGGCGCATCTTCGGCGAGAAGATTCCGCTGAACACCGCGCCGTTCACGCTGTTCGGGCTCGCGCTCGCGATCTTTCTCGCGTTTCGCAACAACGCGAGCTTCGAGCGCTTCAAGGAGGCACGGCTGCTGTGGGGCAACCTGCTGATCGCCGCGCGCACCGTCACGTCGCAACTGCGGCGCTACCTGCCCGACAGCGTCGGCGATGCGGAGCGCAACAGGCTCGCCGATCTGCTGATCGCACTCACCTATGCGCTGAAGCATCAGCTGCGTCATACCGATCCGATGCAGGACCTGCAGCGCATTCTCGGCGCCGAGCGGGCCGCTGCGCTCGCGCACAAGTGCTACCAGCCCGTCGCGATTCTCGATGAACTGCGCGGTGACATCGTCCGCGCGCTGGGCCGCGCGCCCGGCAGCGACGCGACGTGCTGGATGTTCGATGCGCAACTGGTCGAGCTCGGCAAGGCGGTGGGCGGCTGCGAGCGGATCCTGACCACGCCGATTCCGTTCTCGTACAGCGTGCTGCTGCATCGCACCGTGTATGCGTACTGCGTGCTGCTGCCGTTCGGTCTCGTCGATTCGACGGAATTCTTTACACCGCTGATTTGCGTATTCATCGCATACACGCTGATCGCGCTCGAAGCGATCGCGAACGAGGTTGCCGAACCGTTCGGCCTCGCGCCGAACGCGCTGGCGCTCGATGCGATGGCGCGCACGATCGAACGGTCGGTGCTGGAGCTGGGCGATCGCGCGATGCCGGAGGAATTCGTGCCGGCGTCGACGTACCAGATCACGTAAGCGGCGCGGCGACGTGCGCGTCGGCACGCACGATCCGGAGAACATCCATGCGTATCTACGTCACGAGCATCTTTGTCGACGATCAGGACAAGGCATTCGCGTTTTATACCGAGGTCCTCGGCTTCCGGCTGAAGAACAACGTGCCGGTGGGCGAGTACCGCTGGCTGACGGTCGTGTCGAAGGACCAGCCGGACGGCACCGAACTGATGCTGGAGCCGAGCCATCATCGCGCGGTCGGGCCGTACCGTCAGGCGCTTTACGAGGACGGCATTCCGGCGGCGTCGTTCCAGGTCGACGATCTCGACGCGGAGTTCGCGCGGCTCGACGCGCTCGGCGTGCGCTTCACGCTGGCGCCGATGGATGCCGGGCCCGTGCGGGTCGCGGTGCTCGACGATACGTGCGGGAACCTCGTGCAGCTCATGCAGTTGAAGTGACGCGCCGAACGCGTGATGTCCGCGCGGTTGCCGACGGGGCCGCCGAATGCCGCGTAGTCGAGCATCGCATTGCCCGCGAAAAGCCGCTCGAATTCGTTCCAGTCGCGCCGGTCGGCGGCGTGGCAGTAGCGCGTGAGCAGATCCTGGATTTCGAGCCGGTCGATCGTTTCCCGGGACGTCAGGATGCCGCGTGGGTGATAGGGAAACGATAGCGTGCGGGAGACGCGGCGCGATCGGCTCGCGATTCCCGGGGGCGCTAGGTTTCGATCGCTTCGGAGTCCCACGTCCCGAGCGATATCGCTTTGCGCAACATGCCGACGGTCAGTGCATGTCGCTGGAACGTATGGGGCTTCCCGAGCAGATATTTTCGCAAGACGTGATACAGCAACCCTTCGCCCTCCATCAGGAAGTAGCGACCAAAATCGTAGTCCCCGCGATCGACGTCGAATCGGTCGAAAAAACGTTCCATGAAGATGTCGGCGTCGTCCCCGGTCTGCCCCAGATCATCCCGGATGGAGGTGTTCTCCGTAATCCGGCGCTTGCCCGATACGGCTGCTTCCTTGCGAACGAATGCTTCCAGTGCCTCCCAGTCTTGATGGTCGTCCATTAAAGAATCCTGTCTTCCGGTTTCACAATCTGGTTGGACCGGTAAATGGTGTTTCGGACAATATGGAAGCCATCCGTGGCAAGCAGCACCCAGCCGACTCCCGGTATTGTTCGTCCGACAAACACAGCGAGGCGATGCGTCAGAATTACCCTCAATGGTTTGATGCTTTTCAGCGTGACGGTCGGCAAAACTTTGCGCTTGAATTCATACCGAAATATCGGCCTCGACATGACTGATGCGACGGACGTACCTCGGGTCGTGCCGGCCGGCTTGGCTCGGGTTGGAAGAATGGGTAGGCCTGACAGAATCAGAACAACTGCTTCGACGTCGTCGATGTTGGCCTGCTTGCAGGTTTCGTCTGTGGCAATCAGGAAGAACAACTCGATCGAAGTCAGGTCTTGCTGATTCTTGTAGCGACAGGTATTCATGCGGTGCCCTCGGGATGCCGGCGAGGTAGGCCGCACGCGCTATACGCCCCGTTCGCCGTCGTTGTTGTCGGCGCCACGGTAGCGAGGGGGGCTTGACGGGTCAATGTCGGAAGCAGGCTGGCCGCGGCGGGTGCACTGACAGGCGATCCGCACGAAAGCAACACGATGGCCGTTGCTCACGCTCTGGTTACCGCCGAGCGGCACGGAGCGCTCGCGAAACCGGTCATTTTCTTCGACGTGATGATAGGAGCGGAAGGTTTTCGGATTGTTGCAGGTTGCGTTCCATGCCAACGTTCATTCCGGACGCGCATTGTGTGGTGGCTGCAATGCGCGCCGCCGCCCCGCTCAATCGAAATACGTGAGCCCCATCGCGCCTTTCACCTCGGCCAGCGTCGCACCCGCCACCTCGCGCGCATGCATCGTGCCGCGCTTCAGGATCGCCATCACCTCCGCCTTGTCCGCCTCGAATTCGCGGCGGCGCGCACGGATCGGCTCGATCAGCGCCTGCAGCCGCTCGTTCAGCACGCGCTTCACGACGCTGTCGCCGAGGCCGCCGCGGCGATAGTGCGCCTTCAGTTCGTCGACCATCCGCACGTCGGGTTCGAACGCGTCGAGGAACGTGAACACGACGTTGCCCTCGACCTGGCCGGGATCGCTCACGCGCAGGTGGTTCGGGTCCGTGTACATGTCCTTCACGGCCTGCGCGATCTCGTCGGGCGTCGAGCCGAGCGTGATCGCGTTGCCGAGCGACTTGCTCATCTTGGCCTTGCCGTCGATGCCCGGCAGCCGCGTGACCGCCGACAGCACGGCCTCGCATTCGACCAGCACCGGCGTGTCGACCGTCGCGTTGAAGCGGCGCACGAGTTCGTTGGTCTGCTCGATCATCGGCAACTGATCGTCGCCGACCGGCACGTGCGTGGCCTTGAACGCGGTGATGTCGGCCGCCTGGCTGACGGGGTAGGTCAGGAAGCCGGCCGGGATGTCGCGCTCGAAGCCGCGCAGACGGATCTCTTCCTTGATGGTCGGGTTGCGCTCGAGACGCGCGACCGTGACGAGGTTGAGCAGGTATTGCGACAGCTCGGCGAGCTCGGGCACCTGCGACTGGACGACGATCGTCGAGATCGCCGGGTCGATGCCGACGGCCAGGTAGTCGAGCGCGACCTCGATCACGTTCTCGGTGACGCGCTGGCGGCGGCCCATGTTGTCGGTCAGCGCCTGCGTGTCGGCGAGCAGCAGGAACTGCGTCGCCTCGTGCTGCATCCGCACGCGCGCGCGCAGCGAGCCGATGTAGTGGCCGAGATGCAGCGGGCCGGTCGTGCGGTCGCCGGTGAGAATGGTCGGTCGGGTCGGGTGCGTCATGGTATGGGTTGGCTCCGGGTTATCGAAGCCGCCAGCCATGACGTGGGCGCAGAAACGACAATGCCGCCATGGCTGGCGGCATCACGTTCGGGACATGCAAAAGTGCAAAAGGAAACGGGCCGCCTGGGTCAGGCGAGCCACCAGCGATGCACGTTCGGCGAGGCAGGTTGTTGGGTTTCCATCGCGCAAGTATAGCGCAGCGGCGGGCGGACGGCGCGTCAGCGCACCATCGATTCCATCGCGAGGCGCGCGACTTCCGCGGACGGCCACAGCAGGTACAGCAGGCCGGCCATCAACAGCAGCGCGCAGGCGCGCACCACCGGCGTACGGTCTTTCTCGCTCAGGGTGCGGATGTGCTGCTTCAGTTTCTTCATGCTTGCAGGCGCGACGTGCGCCACTCCAACGGTTGCTGCAGCGGGGCCGGGGGCGGACGGCGCCGAGATGCTACGGGGTTCGACGAGGGACAGGCTGGCGCACTACGGGGATGCGCACGGGCGGAAAAAGGGGACGATCAGACATCCGGTGCATCGCGTGGGCGAGGCGATGCGCATCCTATCAGTTCGGGGGCGCACGCACAGTCAAGAATTGTCGGGCAACGACCGGATGAAAGTGCTGTCGCATGTTGTGGCAAGGAGGAAACTCAATGAAATCAAAGGCTAAATGATCAGGTTAAACGTGCGGGCGATGCGGCGATCCGAGCGCGCCGTTGCCGAATGCCCATCGACGAGTGAACGTGACCGGAAATGCCGGGCGCTTTTGTTGGCGCGCTCGATCAGAACAATCGTGCGATCAGGGCTCATTGGGGCCGTCGTCAAGACGCGCTGGCCCACGTCCTGGTGCCGCAGAGCATCGATTTGACGGCGGGCCGGTGCACGAGTGTCGAAGGGCGGCTCGCATATCTGTCTTCACACCCGGACTTGCCGCTGGCTGCTTTTGGGGGCTCCTGCTTTCACCCCGCATCGCGAGACGGATCAACTGCCGGAACGACGGATGATTCATGCACGCAAACGAATGCATCCGGCATTCGAGGACACGGAAATCAACGGAGGGCAATCGCACATCACCATCCCTGGTCGGAGGGGCATCGAGATACTCGACGCCCGACCCGTTCAAGCAGCGGTATGGTTCAACCGAAGCAACCGGGGTCATTCTCCAGGATTGAAATAGTCAGAAGAAATCAGGCAGTGCGAAATTACGCTCATTTTGAGCAAGAGCGGCCTCCCTGGTCTCAGGCGGCGGGTCGTCAATATTCACGATGGTCGTGTTCGTGATAGTGCTCGCGCCACGGATCACGTTCACGCGGATGACGATGCCTCCACGCGTCGTGCTCCCAATAGCGATGGCCGTCCCAGTAGCGGTCGCCGTGCATGCCAATCGTGACTGACACACCCGGCGCCGGGGCCTGATACGGCTCTTCGTACCTCGGCTGCGGTGCAACGTAGACTTGCGCGAAGGCCGCGCCGGCCGCGACGAGTGTGCTGCCTGCCACGAGTGTCGCCAGAATTCGACGTATTGCAATTGTCATGGGCTTCATCGTCCTGTCCTCCATCAAATACCTGAGGACGAGCACGATTTGTTCCCATACGAAGCGGCCGCCGCATCGGTTGCGATGCGGCGGCCGGGAGCGCGGGAGAGGGGGCAGGCAGGAATCAGTGCGCGGCGTGTCGTATCGTGCCGTGCCTGACTAATCTGCCTGCCCGCGGATCAGACGACCGCCGAGCGCGCGACGCGCACCGGCACCGACTTGTACGACGGCGTGCCGCTTTCCTTGTCGATGTAGTCGAGCGGCACGAGCACGTTCGCTTCCGGGTAATACGCGCCGACCGATCCCGGTGCGATGTCGTACTCGATCGCGGTGATCTTCTCGAGACGCAGTGTGCGGCCCGATGCGGTGATCGTCTCGATGTCGACGAGGTCGCCGTGTTCGAGCCCGTACTTCGCGAGATCCGCCGCGTTCATGAACAGCACATCGCGTCGCCCGAACACGCCGCGATAGCGATCGTCGAGCCCGTAGATCGTCGTGTTGTACTGGTCGTGGCTGCGCAGCGTGATCAGCCGCAGCACCTGCTCGCCGCCGAGCACGTCCGCGTCTTCCTTCACGCCCGTGTAGACCGAGAACATCGCCTTGCCGGTCGGCGTCGGCCACACGCGCTCGGTGGGTGGCAGCGGCAGGCGGAAGCCGCCCGGCGTGCGGATGCGCTCGTTGAACGCCTCGAAGCCGGGCACCGTGCGGTCGATCAGGTCGCGGATGCGGTCGTAGTCGGCGATCAGGTCGAGCCACGCGACCTTGCTGGCCGGCAGCGTCGCGTGAGCGATTCCCGCGACGATCGCGGGCTCGGAGCGCAACTGGTCGGACGCGGGCTTGAGCTTGCCGGCTGACGCGTGGACCATCGACATCGAATCCTCGACGGTGATCGACTGCCGGCCGCTCGCCTGCATGTCGAGCTCGGTGCGGCCGAGCACGGGCAGGATATAGGTTTCCTTCGCAACGAGCAGGTGCGAGCGGTTCAGCTTCGTACCGAGGTGCACGCTGAGATCGAGCTTCGCCATCGCGGGGAACGACAGCTCGGGGTCAGGCAGCGCGACCGCGAAGTTGCCGCCGAGGCACAGCAGTGCCTTGGCCTGGCCGTCGACCATCGCCTGCATCGCCTGCACGGCGTCGTGCCCGTGATGCGCGGGCGGCTTGAAGCCGCACACGTCCTCGATCTTCTGCAGGAACTCGGCCGACGGCTTCTCGGTGATGCCGACCGTGCGGTTGCCCTGCACGTTCGAGTGGCCGCGCAGCGGGCACACGCCCGCGCCGGGCTTGCCGAAGTTGCCGCGCATCAGCAGCAGGTCGGCGATCAGGCGCACGGTCGCGGTGCCCTTGTTGTGCTGCGTGACGCCCATCCCGTACGTGATGATCGTCGCGTTCGACTTCGCATAGGCGAGCGCGACCTCCTCGAGCTGCGCCTGGCTCAGGCCGCTCGCGCGCTCGATGTCGTCCCACGACGTGGCCTGCAAGTCGGTGGAGAACGCGTCGAAGCCGTTGGTGTGCTGCGCGATGAAGTCGCGGTCGAGCACGTCACCGCGCTCGGCCTCGAGCTGCAGCAGCGCCTTCATGATGCCCTTCAGCGCGGCCGCGTCGCCGCCCGCGTCGACCTGGTAGTACGTCGACGCGATGCGCGTCGAGCCGAACGACGCCATCTCGATCATGTCCTGCGGATCCGCGAAGCGTTCGAGTGCGCGCTCGCGCAGCGGGTTGAACACGATGATCGGCACGTGGCGGCGCGAGCACTCGTGCAGCGTGCCCATCATCCGCGGATGGTTGGTGCCGGGGTTGTGGCCGATCGAGATGATCAGCTCGCAGTGGTCGAAATCCTCGAGCGACACTGTGCCCTTGCCGATCCCGATCGACTGCGGCAGGCCGACGCTGGTCGGCTCGTGGCACATGTTCGAGCAGTCGGGGAAGTTGTTGGTGCCGAGCTCGCGCGCGAACAATTGATACAGGTACGCGGCTTCGTTCGACGCACGGCCCGACGTGTAGAACTCGACCTGCTCGGGCGGCAGTGCGCGCAGCACCTCGCCGATGCGCGCGAACGCATCGTCCCATTCGACCGCGCGGAACGTGTCGGTCGCGCGATCGTAGACGAGCGGATGCGTGAGCCGGCCCATGTTCTCCAGCTCGTAGTCGGACATCCGCAGCAGCGACGATACCGTGTTCGCCGCGAAGAACTCGGGCGTCACGCGCTTGGTCGTCGCTTCCCACGTGACGGCCTTCGCGCCGTTCTCGCAGAACTGGAACGTCGACTTGTGTTCCTTGTCGGGCCATGCGCAGCCGGGACAGTCGAAACCGTCGGGCTGGTTGGTCCGCATCAGCACGATCGGCGCCTCGATGGTGTCCATCTGCGTACGCACCGCATCGGCTGTCGCACGAAGCGCGCCCCAACCGCCGGCGGGCCCATCGTACTTCCTGATGCCTGGCACTTCGCGTCGATTTGTCATGTGAATCTCCATCAGCCGCACCCAGTGCGGGCGGCTCGGTTGCGCCGTGTCGCGGCGTGGGGCGGCTCCGTCCGGCGGACGGAGCCGGTCATGCAAGCCCGTGCGTCCGGGCCCGCGTGGTGTCAATGTGCGTCCTTCTTCGCACCGGACGACTTCTTGCCGGATGACTTCGTGGCGGCCGGCGACCCGGCGGCCGGCGATCCGGCGGCCGGAGGCGTATCGGATTTCGATTCGTCCTCCTTTTCATCGGACGACGCGTTCGCTGCCTTGCCGTTCGGCTTGGACTTGCCGTCGACGCTCTTGCTCGCGCCCTTGGCTTCAGGCGGCGCGAGCGTGTTGAACTTCACTTCGTCGCTGTCCTTGTCGTAGTCGACCTCGCACCGGTCGCCCGATTTCAGCCGGTCGGCCAGGATCTCCTTCGCGAGCCGCGTCTCGATGGTCTGGCGGATCTGCCGCTTCAGCTCTCGCGCGCCGAATTCCGGCTGGTAGCCGGCTTCGGTCAGGTGTTCGACGAGCGACTCGCCCATCACGAGCGTGATGTCCTGCGCGGCGGCGGTGCGCACCACGCGATCGAGCTGGATCTGCACGATCGAGCGGATGTTCTCCTTCGACAGCGCATGGAACACGATCACCTCGTCGATCCGGTTCAGGAACTCGGGGCGGAAATGGCCCTTCAACACCTGCATCAGCTGCTCGCGGATCGCCTTGTCGGTCTTGCGCGCGGCTTCGGGCTGCGTGAGGTTGTCCATGATGATCGCGGCGCCGAGGTTGCTCGTCGCGATGATGATCGTGTTGCTGAAGTCGACCACGCGGCCCTTGCCGTCGGTCAGCCGGCCGTCGTCGAACACCTGCAGCAGCACGTTGTAGACGTCCGGGTGCGCCTTCTCGATCTCGTCGAGCAGGATCACGCTGTACGGGCGGCGCCGCACGCGCTCGGTGAGCTGGCCACCCTCGTCGTAGCCGACATAGCCGGGCGGCGCGCCGATCAGCCGCGCGACCGCGTGCCGCTCCATGTACTCGGACATGTCGATGCGGATGATCGCCTGCTCGTCGCCGAACACGGTCTCGGCGAGCGCTTTCGCGAGCTCGGTCTTGCCGACGCCGGTCGGCCCGAGGAACAGGAACGTCGCGATCGGCCGGTGCGTCTGGCCGAGCCCGGCGCGCGACAGCCGCACGGCATCGCTGACGGCGACCACCGCATCGCTCTGGCCGACCACGCGCTCGCGCAACTGCTCTTCCATCTTCAGCAGCTTCTGGCGTTCTTCCTGCGTGAGCTCGGACACGGGGATGCCGGTCAGCCGCGACACGACTTCGGCCACCGATTCGACGGTCACTTCGAGCGTTTCCGAGCCGGTCTTGCGCTGCCACGCCTCCATCATCTCGTCGACGGTTTTCTGCTTCGCGTTGATCTGCTCCTCGAACTGCTTCGCTTCGTCGAAACGCTTGCGCGACGTTGCGTAGTCCTGCTCGCGCTTCAGTTGCGCGATCTGCGCTTCGCCTTCCTGGATGTCGACCGGGCGCGACGTCGCGCCGATCCGCACGCGCGCGGCGGCCTGGTCGATCAGGTCGATCGCCTTGTCGGGCAGGAAGCGCGACGTGATGTAGCGATCGGCGAACTCGGCCGCCGCGACGAACGCATCGTCGGCGAACGTCACCTGGTGATGCGCCTCGAGGCTGTCGCGCAGCCCGCGCAGGATCACGATCGTCTGCTCGACGCTCGGCTCCGGCACGAACACCGGCTGGAAGCGCCGTTCGAGCGCGGCGTCCTTCTCGATGTACTTCTGGTACTCGTTGAGCGTGGTCGCGCCGATCAGGCTCAGCTCGCCGCGCGCGAGCGCGGGCTTCAGCACGTTCGCGATGTCGAGGCCGCCTTCGCCGCCGCCCTGGCCCGCACCGACGATCGTGTGCAGCTCGTCGATGAACAGGATCAGTTCGTCCTGCTTCGCAGTCACTTCGTCGATCAGCTGCTTCGCGCGTTCCTCGAATTCGCCGCGATACTTCGCGCCGGCCACCATCGAGTTGATGTTGACTTCGACGAGCCGCTTGTCGCGCAGCACTTCGGGCACGTCGCCGTTGACGATCCGCTGCGCGAGCCCTTCGACGATCGCGGTCTTGCCGACGCCCGGCTCGCCGATCAGTACCGGGTTGTTCTTCTTGCGGCGCGCGAGCACTTCGATCGTGCTCTCGATTTCCTGCGCGCGGCCGAGCACCGGGTCGAGCTTGCCCTGGCGCGCGATCGCGGTGAGGTCGCGGCCGAACTTGTCGAGGTTCGGCGTGCCGGTCGGCGCATCGACGCGGCCGTCCTCGGCACCTTTGCCGACCACCTTCACGACCTTCTGGCGCAGCGCCTCGGGCGTCACGCCGTATTTCTTCAGCAGCGTGCCGGCGACGCTGTCCGGCACCGACGCGAGCCCGATCAGCAGGTGCTCGGGGCCGATGTACGAGTGGCCGAGATCGCGCGACGCCTGGAACGCGTACTGCACGGCCTTCTTCACGCGCGGCGAGATCGACAGCTTGTCGAGCGGCGCATCGGCGTCGGCCGTGCCGGTATGCGCATGCTCGTCGATGTACGACTTGATGTCCTGCGGCGACAGCTTCAGTTCCTTCAGCAAGGCGGCGCACACGTCGGTGTCCGCGAGTGCGTACAACAGGTGTTCGGAGTCGAGCTCGCTGCGGCGCAGTTCGTGCGCCTTCTCGGCCGCGCGCTGCAGCAGTTCGAGCGTCTGCTCGCTGAACGCGTCGGTCGGGTCGACCGATTCGCGCGGAATCTCGGCGGCCAGCGGCGATTCGTCGCCGAGCCCGCCGAACAGCGACGACGGTCCGCCGCCGCCCAGCAGCGAATCGAACGGATTCAGCATGCTCTGATGGCGCATCAGCTGACGGAAGTGGTAGTCGCAGATCGAGATCGTCTTGCGCTCGCCGTCCTGCATCACGGTGGCGCGCGCGACGGCCGGCCGGGCGTGACAGATATCGCAAAGTGCGGGCATGGTGGTCTGGCTCCTGTCGGTGAAGGTGGGTCGAAGGGTGAGGTCCCGATGCGGTGTGGCGCTTGCGCGTCCAGACGGCGACCGCGACCGCACGACGCACGACGCGGCGGCGCACGACGCACGACGCACGACGCACGACGCACGACGCACGACGCGGCGGCGCGGCGGCGCGCGTGCCGCGCGTGCCGCGCCTCTGCGGTCGCGCAGCGCGCGTCGGCGTGGCGCACGGGCGCGTCGGGAAGCGCGAGTGCTGCGAGGAGCCCACGGCATCGCTTCGACTGCGTTCAAAATAGCGAATCGGCAGGGGCCATCCAAGACACAGTTCCACGCCGGACCGGCCCTGAATTGCACCCTCACATGGACGCGCGCATCGGCGGCAAGGAGTACAGACGGGCGTGCGCACGGCGGTGCGGGCGTGCGCGGCGGGTGAGGCGTGCGATGGCTGGACGCGGAGGCGGGCGGCACGCGAACGGCGCGCGGTGCGACATCGGCGCGCAGGGCGCTGGCAGCCGGAAAACGGCTCGCAAGGCGGGAGGCGTGGCACGGTGCGTGTGCTGACGGGCGAGCGTGCGGGAACCGGTCATGACCGGCCACGCGCGCGCCGCAGCCGATGCGTGCGTGGGGGCCGAAGGCGAGGGCGGGTTGCACGGGTCGGGCCGGACATGGCGCAACCGTGGGGAACCGCGATCAGTCGGAAAGTTTCATCGCGAGCCGCTGCCGCGCAATCTGTTTCACGTCGGTCGAGAGTGCCGCATTCGGCAGACCATTGGCCCAGACGGAGAACGAATCCTCGATCAGGTTGCGCGTGTCGGGCGGCAGCTCGGCCAGCATCAGCGACACCACGGTAAACAGCACGGCGGTATCGCCGGTCTGGCTGCTCGCGTTCGCGTCGACCGTCTTCTTCAGGGTGTCGACCGACGCCTGCAGCGCCTGCAATGCCTCATTCGAATCGCTCATGACACACACTCCATGCAAGATGGGCTGGATCGGCGACGAACATGCGGCCGGCGGCGCGGCCGGTCGCGCACGATGCCCGGGCGGACATCGTGCGCTGGCAACCGCGCTCAGGCCGCCGTGCTGTCCTGCGGCGCCACGGCCACCGATGCCTCGCTCGTCAGCATCAGGAACGTGAACGTTTCGCGCAGGTACAGGCGGACGGCCTTGTCGGTGTGGCTCGTATAGCCGATCGAGACGTCTTCCCCGAGGTGCAGCTCGTAATCGCCGCCGCGCGTGGACAGCACGCAGCCGCCGCTGATCGCCGGCGCCCAGATGATCTCGCCGCTGACGATGCGCTTGATGTGGCCGAGCACCGGATAGCCCTGGTCGCGCGCTTCGCTGAGCGCCGTGTAGGCATCCGAACCGAGCACGACCGAGTACGGGCCGTCGACGCCGGCGAGCCGCAGCGCTTCCAGCGCATCGCTGATTGCGTCCGGGTATGCGCTGACGTCGGTCGGCAGCGTGAGCTTGCGGTTCGACGTGCCCTCGCGGATGCCGACGATGCCCACGGCCTGATAGCCGTCGAAGATCGCGCCGTCTTCGGCGAACGCGAGGCGCTGCGCGGCGTCCTTCGCAGGCTGCCAGTCGGCGTCGCGCGCACCACGCTCGACGCTGTCGATCGCATCGCGGCTCAGCTCGAACGGTACCGTCAGCTCGACGATCGTGCGCACTTCGCGCAGCCGCGCGCTCACCTGCTCGCGCGGCGCGGCAACCTCGCGCTGATGCCCGGTGCCGACGGCCGACAACTCGGGGCCGGCCGGGCCTTCGACGTCGACCACGCGGCGCCCGGCCACCGAGCGCTTGAACGTGCGTGCGACTTCTTCCTCGATCTGCTCCCAGGCGGACGACGAAATCGGCGCGAGTTCGCGGTGCAGGTTATTCATAGGCTTTGGTTCCTTTCAGCGATCCGATGTTCAGCGAGCCGTCACGACGCGACTCGGGCGATGAGGGGGCCGGCTGCGCGGCGGCGGCGGTGGCGTCGGCCGGTACCGCGCGATCGGCGAGCGCTTCGAGCAGGTCGGCCGACGGCACGAAGAACAGCGACCCGGTGACCGCGCGGCTGTAATCGAGCAACCGGTCGTAGTTGCCGGGCGGGCGGCCGACGAACATGTTCTCGAGCATCTGCTCGATCGGCGCCGGCGAACGCGCGTAGCCGATGAAATAGGTGCCGAATTCGCTGGAGCCGGGGCGCCCGAACGGCATGTTGTCGCGCAGGATCTTCACTTCCTGGCCGTTTTCGTCGAGCGTGGTCAGCGAGCTGTGCGAGCACGACGGCTTCACGTCCGGCGCGAGCTCGATGTCGGACAATTTGGTGCGCCCGATGATGCGCTCCTGCGTCTCGACCGCGAGTGCGTTCCAGCCGGCCATGTCGTGCAGGTACTTCTGCACGATCACGTAGCTGCCGCCGGCGAATTCGGCGTCCTCGTCGCCGATTACCGTGAAGTCGACCGCCTCGCGGCCTTCCGGGTTCTCGGTGCCGTCGACGAAGCCGATCATCGCGCGCTGGTCGAAATTGCGGAAGCCGTGCACCTCGTCGACGACCGTGACCGCGTCGCCGAGCGCGCCGAGCAGTTGCGTGGCGAGTTCGAAGCACAGGTCCATCGCGTCGGCGCGGATGTGCAGCAGGATGTCGCCCGGCGTCGCGACGGCGACACGCTGGCCGGCGCCGAATTCGCGAAACGGATGCAGTGACGCGGGACGCGGATCGCCGAACAGCGCATCCCACGCGTCGGCGCCGAAGCCGCATACGCAGGACAGGTTGCCGCCCGGCACGCGCTTGCCGACCGAGCGCACGAGCGCGGCGATGTCGCCGCACCATGAGCGGATCGTGTCGGCGTGATCGGCGCCGGGATTGATCGTCGCCACGAGGAAGATCGCGCTGCGCGTGATCGGGCTGTGAACGGCCTGGGAAAGCGGGGGACGGGTTTGCATCGCGGCCTGCCGGTCAGTCATGTCGGGACGGACGGGCCGCGGATGCCGCGGCGCGCGAAGACGAACGGTTGGACTGTGTCATGCGACTGTTCTCTTTGTGACATGCGGATGAAGGACGTTGCGCGAGCATCGCGCAACGGGCCGCAGCGGCGGCGGGCTGCCGCTGCGGGCGCGCAACGGGCGGCGGACAGGGTGGCCGCGCGTTCGCCCGGCGCGTGACCCTTGCGCACCGCGTAACGTCGTCGAGCATGCAATCTAGCAGCTTCGGCGGGTCTTTGGAACACGTATCGACAATCTGTCATTTGAATGGGTTGATCGGGGTCCGATTTTGCGTCGCGCGCCTGTAGCTGTACTCCTGAAGCCCGCGGCGCTGTGCTCTTGAGCGGGCGTGACGCGTGCAGTAGATTAGGTTCGCTCCGAGCGCCGACGAGGACCATCATGATGAACCTGTTGGAAGCGATGCGTATTTTCGTTGCGGTGGTCGAGCACGGCGGGCTGTCCGGCGCGGCGGCCGAACTGAAGCTCGGCGACGCGCAGGTGAGTGAGCGGCTCGACTGCCTCGAACGGTATCTCGGCTGCCGGCTGTTGCTGGATCGCGCGGGCGACGGTGTGGCGTGCACCGATGCTGGCGTCGCGTTCCACCAGTGCTGCCGGCGGACGCTGTCCGCGGTCGCGCAGGCCACCACCGCAGCCGGTGCGCGCGCAACCGTTCCCGATGCGCACGCCGCGGGCTTCCCGCCGCCCGATACCATCCGTCGCGTCGACGCAGCGTCGAGCGCGACACATACGTCATTGCACCGGTCATCGCCTTGAATACGTCTACTGCATCCGCCGATACAGCCGCCGAGCGCATCCGCCGCCGCTTCGGACACTTCCTCCATGCGGCCGAACTGGCCGGCCTGATCGTGATCGGCCTCGCCACCTCGTTCGCGATGGTGCAGGAAGCGTGGAAGGTTGTGCTCGCGGGCGAGGTGTCGCTCACCGACCTGCTGCTGATGTTCCTGTACCTGGAAGTGCTCGCGATGGACGTGCGATACCTGCGGCTCGGCCGGCTGCCCGTGCGCTTTCCGCTGTTCATCGCGATGACGTCGCTCGCGCGCGACCTGATCCTGCGCGGCGCGACGGATAGTCCGGAGCGGATGCTGATGACCACGTTCGGGATCGTGCTGCTCGCGGTGGGCGTGCTGATCCTGAGCTTCGGCCAGCATCGTTTTCCGGCGGAAGTCGACGATGTCGAGGAGGATGCGCATGCGCGCCGGTAACGTGCGGCCCGCACCGCACCGCACCGCACCGCACCGCACCGCACCGCACCGCGCGGCGTGGCGACAGGCACGTCAGGCATTTCAGGCGCTTCAGGCACTTCAGGCACTTCAGGCACTTCAGGCGCTTCAGGCGCTTCAGGCATGTCACGCACTTCACGCACGTCACGCACGTGTATCGAACCCACGGATATCGGCACGCAACGCGCGCCCGGTCCGAACCGTCCGCGGATGATCGTCGACTGGCGGCGCGCGCGCGGATCATCAACAGGAGAGGTGTCGAATGACCAGGCAACTGATCGTCGCCGTATTCGGCAGCGTCGAAACGGCCCGTCGGGCCGCGAACGATTTCGAGGCGCTGTCGGACAAGCATGAAGGATTCCACGTCGACAACGGCGTCATCGTCGAGAAGGACGCGGCCGGCCAGCTCGCCGTGCTCGACGCCGAGTCGCGGCCGTTCAAGGGCGGCCTGATCGGTGCGTTCGCGGGCGGCCTGCTGGGTATGCTCGCCGGGCCGCTCGGCGTGATCACCGGCATGGCGGCCGGCGCGGGCGCCGGCATCGTCGCGGACGCAGCCGGCAATGCGCTGCTCGACGGCCAGTTCGTCGAATCGGTCGCGACGCGGCTCGTGCCCGGCAGCGTCGCGGTCATCGTCGAGGCCGAGGAGGCGACGCCGTTCTCGGTCGACAACATCGTGACGGGATTCGGCGGCAAGATCGTGCGCCACGCGCTCGGTTAGGCATCCAGCGCTCGCACCCGACGCGACTCGGCGATCGGCTATTGCGCGAATCGCGTCGGCGCCGCGCATCGCGACGCACGTACCTGCATTGCGCGTTCGCGAGCCGCAGACAATCAGAATTGCCGAGTGTCGGTGCGCATGAACTCGCGCGCGAACGCCACCGTGCGTTTGCATCGTGCCGTTGCGCGGCGACGATCCGCGTCACGACCGCATGTGCGCGGCGGCACGGATCGCACGGGACGCGGCTGCATGCCACGACCCTCCCATCTGTTCACCACACCCGCGCGATTTGACGTTTGATCGCCAAACTGTCACTTACATTCGCCGAATTGACGCAGTAGGATGCCGATCCTCGTCATGATGGATTTCGCATTGCTATCCGCCTTCAATTTCGGTAACGGCCGACGTTCGCACCAGGACACCCGCCACCGGGCTCGGCTATCCGGCTTCGCGCATCGGCGCGGCACGCGCGCACACGCGTCGGAGGCTGGTTCACCGCAGGCGGGGCGAGGCGGATGAAGCTCTACGAGAAATTCGCGAACGACATAGAGAGACTCATCCGGCAACGCGTGTATCGACATGGCGATCGTGTGCCGTCGGTACGGCAGGCGAGCCAGCAGCACCGGATCAGCATCACGACCGTGCTGCACGCATACCTGCTGCTCGAAAGCCGCGGGCTGCTGGAAAGCCGCCCGCAGTCGGGCTACTTCGTGAACCTGCGCAACGACGACGGCCACGCGCCGGTGCGTGAGCTGCGGCCGTCGAAGCCGATCGCGATCTCGTCGTCGGTCGACGTGAGCCGGCTCGTGCTGTCGACACTGCGCTCGATCGGCACCGACGACGCAGTGCCGCTCGGCTCGCCGTATCCGGACCCGAGCCTGTTTCCGTTCGAGAAGCTGAACCGCTACGCGTATGCGGCCGGCCGCGACAAGTCGCTGTGGGGGGTGACGGACGGGCTGCCGCCGGGCCATCCGCGCCTGATCCGGCAGATCGCGCGACGCTACCTGGAAAACGGGATGTCGGTCGATCCGAACGAGATCATCGTGACGGTCGGCGCGACGGAGGCGATCAATCTTTGTTTGCAGGCGGTCGCGAAGCCCGGCGACACGATCGCGGTGGAATCGCCGACGTTCTACGCGATGCTGCACGCGATCGAGCGGATGGGGATGAAGGCGATCGAGGTCGCGACGCATCCGGAATACGGCATCGACATCGCGGCGCTGGCGGCAATTGCGAAGTCGCAGCCGATCGCCGCATGCATGGTGATGCCGAACTTCCAGAACCCGCTCGGCTTCCAGATGCCGGACGAGCGCAAGCGCGAACTGGTTGAATTCGCAACGAAGGCCGACATGCCTGTGATCGAGAACGGCGTGTACAACGAACTGTATTTCGGCAATGCGCACCCGAGCGCGCTGAAAGCGTTCGACCGCAACGGGATCGTGCTGCACTGCGCGTCGTTCTCGAAGAGCCTGACGGCGGCCTACCGGATCGGCTGGGCATTGCCGGGCCGCTATCGCGAACAGGTCGAGAAGCTGAAGTTCCTGAACACGCTGGCGACGCCGTCGCTGCCGCAGCTCGCGATCGCCGAGTTTCTCGAGCGAGACGGCTACGAACATCACCTGCGGCGAATCCGCAAGGCGTATGCACAGCAGGCGAACCTGATGCGCGCGATGGTGTCGCGGTTTTTCCCGGAAGGCACGCGCATCTCGAGCCCGGCGGGCGGGTACGTATTGTGGGTCGAGTTGCCGGTGCAGGTCGATGCGATGCGGCTGTACCAGCTCGCGCTGGAACAGGGGATCACGATCGGCCCCGGCTACATGTTCTCGATCGCGGACACCTACCGGAACTTCATCCGGCTGAACTACAGCAGCCCGTGGTCGCCGGAGATCGAGCGGGCGATCGTCACGGTCGGCAAGCTCGCGACGGCCTGCATGGACTGACGGCGCGGCGGTGCATCGCGTGCCGTCTCGTCAGGTCACGTGAGCCGATAGGATTGCTTGCCCGTCCCGGCAAGCGTCCCGCCGTCGACGATCAGGTATTCGTTGCGGATCGGCGTCCCGTCGAACCAGCTCTGCAGGATCTCCAGCGTGCCGGCCGCATAGCGCGCCTGCGCGGACAGCGACGTGCCGGAGATGTGCGGCGTCATCCCGTTGAACGGCATCGTGCGCCACGGATGGTCGGCGGGCGCCGGCTGCGGAAACCAGACATCGCCGCCGTAGCCGGCGAGATGCCCGGACGCGACGGCGCGCACCACCGCGTCGCGCTCGACCAGCTTCGCGCGCGCGGTGTTGATCAGGTACGCGCCGCGCTTCATCCGCGCGAGCATCGCCGCGTCGAACAGGTGCTCGGTCGACGGGTAGAGCGGGATCTGCAGGTTGACGATATCGACCGCGCCCGCGAGCGACGCGGCATCGGCGTGCCAGGTCAGCCCGAGTTCCTGCTCGATCGCGGCGTCGAGCCGGTGCCGCTGCGTGTAGTGCAGGTGCAGGCCGAACGGCTTCAGCCGGCGCAGCACCGCGAGGCCGATCCGCCCCGCGCCGACCGTGCCGAAATGCATGCCTTCGACGTCGTAGCTGCGCGACACGCAGTCGGCGATGTTCCAGCCGCCTTGCTGCGCGATCGCATGAGACGGCAGGTAGTTGCGCACCAGCGCGAGCGTCGTCATCACGACGTGTTCGGCCACGCTGACGCTGTTCGAGCCCGTGACTTCGGCCACCGTGATGTGCGCGCGGGCCGCCGCGTCGAGATCGACGTGATCGGAGCCGATGCCGGCCGTCAGCGCGAGCTTGAGCCTGGGCGCCATCGCGATCCGCTCGGCCGTCAGGTAGGCCGGCCAGAACGGCTGCGAAATCACCACGTCCGCTTCGGGCAGCCGGCGCTCGAATTCGCAGTCGCGGCCGTCCTTGTCGCTGGTCACGATCAACGTATGGCCGTGCGCTTCCAGATAGCCGCGCAAACCGAGCGCGCCCGATACCGAACCGACGAGTTCGCCGGGCCGGAAGCCGGGCGGGCCGGCCGGCGTCGGCGCAGTCTGGCCGTCGGCGTACCGCGTGATGACCGGAATCGTGTCGCGCACGTAATGCGGCGGATAGCCGTCGACCGGGTCGGGATAGAGCACGCACAGGACGGTGGCCATCGGGTCGCTCCTCGTGACGGGATGAAGGCAGGTGCGGCATGTGGATTGCTCGGCGCGGCAGACAGCCGCACATGCGCATCCGGTGTGTTGCGCCGCAACGTGGATGACGTTCTACGCCGGTCGTGGATCGCATACAAGCCACAGTCCGTGTTTGCGTGCGCTGCGGGGTCGTCTGTACCTGTTCTTTTCAGGAAGGACGCCGATAATGGGATCGTTACCCACCCCCCCGGGAGCCACGCCATGTCCGGAAGCGCCGCATCGTCTTCACATCCCGATCTCGCGCAAGGCATCGCGCTCGACGACATCGCCGACGGCGCGATGATCGAGGGCCGGGTCGGCGACGCCACGGTGCTGCTCGTGCGCCGCGCCGACGAACTGTTCGCCGTGGGCGCGCAATGCCCGCACTACGGCGCGCCGCTGGCCGACGGGTTGCTCGTCGGCGACACGATTCGCTGCCCGTGGCATCACGCGGCGTTCTGTTTGCGTACCGGAGAACTGCTGCGCGCGCCGGCACTCGACGGCCTGACGTGCTGGCGCGTCGAGCGTCGCGACGGCCGCGCGGTCGTGCTCGATGCACGGCCCGCCGCAGCGCCGCCCGTCCTGAACGCGGCCGGGCTGCCCGAATCGGTGGTGATCGTCGGCGGCGGCGCGGCTGCGATCGCGGCGGCCGTGACGCTGCGACAGGAAGGCTATCCGCACACGATCACGCTGCTGAGTGCGGACAGCGAGCCGCCGTACGACCGGCCGAACCTGTCGAAGGATTATCTGGCCGGCACGGCCGAAGCCGACTGGCTGCCGCTGCGCGGGGCGTCGTTTTATACCGACCAGCGCATCGACGTGCGCTGCGGTACGCGCGTTGCGCGGATCGACCCCTCGCAGCACGCGGTCGAACTCGCGGACGGCAGCCGCGTCGGCTACGGCGCGCTGCTGCTCGCGACCGGCGCCGAGCCGAACCGGCTGACCGTGCCGGGCGCCGATCTGCCGCACGTGTGCGTGCTGCGCTCGCGCGCCGATTGCGATGCGCTGATCGGCAAGCTGAAGACGGCGCAGCGCTGCGTCGTGGTCGGTGCGAGCTTCATCGGCCTCGAAGCGGCTGCCGCGTTGCGCACGCGCGGGCTCGTCGTGCAGGTGGTCGCGCCCGATGCGCATCCGATGGCGCGCGTGCTCGGCGAAGCGCTCGGCGACACGATCCGCGCGCTGCACGAGTCGCACGGCGTGACGTTCCATCTCGGCGCGACGCTGGCGCAGATCGCGCCGGACTGCGTGACGCTGTCGAGCGGCGATGCGCTGCCGGCCGACGTCGTGGTGGTCGGCATCGGCGTGCATCCGAACGTCGCGCTCGCGCAGGAGGCGGGCCTGGCCGTCGATCGCGGCGTGACGGTCGACCGGTTCCTGCAGACGAGCGCACCCGATATCTATGCGGCCGGTGACATCGCGCGCTGGCCCGATCCGTTGACGGGCGAACGTATTCGCGTCGAGCACTGGGTCGTCGCGGAGCGGCAGGGCATCGCGGCGGCGCGCAACATGCTCGGCCAGCAGCGGCCGTTCGACGCGGTGCCGTTCTTCTGGAGCCAGCACTACGACCTGACGGTCCGCTATGTGGGACATGCGGAGCAATGGGACCGCGTCGAGATCGACGGCGATCTGCGCGCGCATGACGGTTCGGTGACGTACTGGCGCGGCAACGCGCGGCTCGCGGTCGCGACGATCGGCCGCGATCTCGACTGCCTGCGGGCGGAAGCGGCGCTGGAGCAGCAGGGCGCGCCGCACGTGTGATGGCGGGATGGCCCGCAGACGTGCCGCGCCATCGCGCGGCGCGCGCACCGAAACCGGCATTCGATACGCGTTGCACCAGCGGAGCCCGCCTGTGAACCTCGACTTCAGTTTCTCCATCAAGGTGTTCGCGGCACTGTTCGCGATCATGAACCCGATCGCGAACATTCCGGTCTTCCTGTCGCTGACCGAAGGCGCGGCCGACACCGTGCGCCGCAAGGTCGCGCTGACGGCCGCGATCGGCGTGACGATCGGCTGCATCGTGTCGGCCGTCGCGGGCGGCGCGATCCTGCGCGCGTTCGGCCTCACGATCGACGATTTCCGGCTCGCGGGCGGGCTGCTCGTGCTCCTGATCGCGCTGTCGATGCTGCACGGCGCGCCAAGCCGCCAGCATTCGCCGGGCGACGACGAGGGGGCCGATCCGGCGGCGGCAGACAGCATCGCGATCTATCCGCTGACGATCCCGCTGCTGGTCGGTCCCGGCACGATCGCGACGATGATCGTGCTCGGCCACACCGCGTTCTCGAGCGGCCAGACGCTCGCGTTCGCGCTCGGGCTCGTCGCGTTCCTGGTGCTGCTGAGCGCGGCGCTTTTCGCCGCGCCGTTCATCGGCCGCTACCTGTCGCCGCGCGTGACGGCCGTCACGCAGCGCCTGATGGGGATGATTCTTGCCGCAATCGCGATGCAGATGATCGTCGCGAGCCTGAAGGCCGCGTTCGGTTTGACGCATTGAACGCAGCGCAGCCGCCGATTTCCTGATTGCTTGTGCGCGCCCTCCGGGTGCGCGCCTTGCTCGATCGATGCGTATCGCGCGTTCGACGTGCGCGAGCCGGGCTGGATGAAAGTGAAGCCGCCGCCATGACGAGTCGAACCGGAACGAGGAGCGATGCGATGAACGAGATGAGCGCTTGCTACGACAACTGCATGGCCGCGTGCGACGCGTGCGCGCATGCCTGCGATGCATGTATGGCCGGATGCCTGGCCGAGTCCGACGCGCACAAACTGGCCGACTGCATCGCGCTCGACATCGAATGCGCGCAGCTGTGCCGCTTCGCGTCGGGCGCGATGGCGCGCGGCGGCGTGCTCGCGCCGCGCGTGTGCGCGTTGTGCGCACACGCGTGCGACCTGTGCGCGGCCGAATGCGCGCGGCATGCGCACGAGCATTGCCGCCGCTGCGCGCTGGCATGCGAAAGCTGCGCGGCGATGTGCCGCGCGATGGCCTGAGCGCTCAGCGCGTGCCCTGAACCTTCCGCGCGACGCGCTGCAGCAGCGCGTCGAGCACCGCCATCTCGACGGGCTTCACGAGGTGATCGTCGAAGCCCTCGCTCGCGGTGCGTGCAAGATCGTCCGGGCGCGCATGGCCGGACAGCGCGGCGCAGGTCATGCCGGCCAGTGCGTCGATCGCGCGCAGTTCGCGCAGCAGCGCGAAGCCGTCGACGTCGGGCATCGACAGGTCGATGAGCATCAGGTGCGGAACGGTGTCGCGGGCGAGCGCGAGCGCGTCGTCCGCGTTGTATGCAACGCGCGGCGCGTGGCCCTTGACCTGCAGCAGGACGGCGAGCGTGTCGGCGGAGTCGCGGTTGTCGTCGACGACGACGATGCGAAGCGGCGCACCGGCCGGCTGTTCGGTTGCGCGCGGCGCGGGCGCGTCGACGGGCGCTGAGCGCGCTGCGTGCTCGACCGGCAGCCGCACCGTGAACGTCGCGCCGTGGCCGGGGCCGTCGCTTTCGGCGGCAATCATCCCGCCGTGCAGCTCGACGAACGACCGGCAGATCGCGAGGCCGAGCCCGAAGCCGTCCGACGGGTGGCGCCCCGGCACGCCTTCCTGTTCGAACAGGTCGAAGATCGATTCGAGCGAGCCCGGCGCGATACCGACGCCGTGATCGGTCACGTGGATCGCGGCGACCGAGCCTTCGACGCGCGCGCCGACGTCGATGCGGCCGCCGTGCGGCGAGAATTTCGATGCGTTGTCGAGCAGGTTGTGCAGCACCTGCACGAGCCGCGCGGCGTCGCCGCGCACCACCAGCGGATCGCCCGGCAGGTCGACGCGGATATGCTGCTCGCGCGCGGCCAGCTTCGGCTGGATGCTTTCCACGCCGCGGCAGACGAGGTCGCGCACCGTCATCGGCGCGTCGTCGAGTTCGACCTTGCCGGCCGTGATGCGCCCGACGTCGAGCAGGTCGTCGACGAGTCGCGTCAGTTGCGTGACCTGGCGGTGCACGGCATCGCGGCACAGCGCGAGCGCAGGCGCCGGATCGGGCAGGCTCTGCAGCACGCCGACCGAGTGCCGCAGCGGCGCGAGATGGTTGCGCAGCTCGTGCGCGAGCATCGCGATGAATACGCTGAGCCGGTGCGTCGACACTTCGAGTTCCGCGAGCCGCTTGCGTTCGGTCATGTCGCGCGTGATCTTGATGAAGCCCGCCAGCCGGCCCGCGTGATCGTGCACGGCCGTGATCGTCACGCTGGCCCAGAACAGCGAACCGTCCTTGCGCACGCGCCAGCCTTCATCCTCGAAGCGACCGTTCGCGACGGCTTCGTCGAGCCCGAACGCCGGCCGGCCGGCCGCGATCGCGTCGGGCGGATAGAAGCGCGAGAAATGGTGGCCGACGATCTCGGTGGGGCGATAGCCCTTGATGCGCTCCGCGCCCGCGTTCCACGTCGCGACGTTGCCGTGCGGGTCGAGCATGAACACCGCGTAGTCGGTGATCGCCCCGACGACGGTCTCGAAGCGGAACTCCGCGAAGCGGTGCAGCAAATCGCGCGCATCGGCAGGGCCGAGCGGCGGGGGAGGAGCGGAAATGACGTCGTGTTTCTTCATCGGAACGGCAAGTCGGATGCGAGCGCGCAAACCGCGCCCTGCCACAGCCGGGCGGACCGGCGGCAGCAACTCGAATCGGATTGGCACCCCGAAAGCATAGGGGAACTCAATTCGCCTGATCAACGGGTGCGCATCGCGTGTGCCGCCCGGCGCTCGCGGCAGGAATCGCGGCAGGAAATCGGCCGGCGGCGGCTCGCGCAATAGCGGCGCGGCATGCCGCTTGCATCGCTATCGAGTCCGCACGCCGTGGCGGGCCGGGCGCGACAGCCGGCCCGGCAGCGGCGGGGCGCTCCACGGCTACACGAGGGCATCGCCATGAACAGCACACTGAACCCCGACAACGAACCGGCCGGCCCGGACGACGACAACGCACGGCGCGGCCGCGACGGCCGCGCGCTGGGGCCGAGCGATTCGTCCGACAGCGGCAGCGACACGGCCGGCGCGCGCCGTCATGTGTTCGACGTCGATTCGCCGCTCGACGAGCACGCGCTGGAGCGCGGCGACGCGGCGCTCGACAGCGATACCGACCGCGCGGGTACCGGCGAGCGCGCGTCCGCGGACGGCGATGCGGGGCTGGAGGACGGCGCCGACATCGAGCCGGATCGCACGGAGCGGCTGAGCGAGCCCGGCAGCACGGACGATCCTGACGCGCCGGAGGAACCGGGCGCGGGCGGCGCATAGGGTCGCGATAGGGCGCCTTGCCGCGCAAAAACTGCAATCGCGTTGCAGATAGGGACGCCCGGGTAGGGACGCCCGGTTAACGACACCCGATTAGCGGCGCCGGGCCGAGGGCGCCCGACAGAAGATTGCCAAGGAGAAGGGCACGAACGGCGCAATTCGACGAGCGGCTCGCCATCGCCTGCTCGCATCGCTGTGTCGATCCCGGCCGCGAACGCGGCACGCGATTTGCAACGATCCGACCGACGCGCGCCGCGACGCGGCATGGGGCCGTGCGCGGCACTGGCGCGCGCAAGGAGAGACACGATGCAACGACGATATCCCGGACGGCAAGCCGAACGGAGCGGCCCGCCCGACTGGCAGGAACGCAGCGAACGCGCGTACCGGGGTGCCGGCGAGCGCGACTTCCGCGACGACGGACCGCAGCGGCACGACGCCGACTACGAATCCGCGTACCGGCGCTTCGCGAGCGAGGACGTCGGCCCGGAAGACTGGGGCAGCGAATGGAGCGAACGCTCGGCGCGCCCGGCGGCCGAGCGGCGTCGCGGCGACACCGGTGCCGACTGGCACGACGCGCCGGGCGGTGCGCGCGATCCCGCGTGGGAAGCCGAACGCGGCTACGGCGGCGGGCGCCGTGCGGAAGGCGGCGAGGGCCGTGAAGGCCGCTATGGTGGCGACCAGCCGGGGTTCCGCGGTCATCACCGGATGGGCTGGTACGGCGGCGAGCGCGATTACGACCCACGCGACCCACGCCGTGCCGATGCGCCGGACCTGTCGCGTTTCGGCAGCGATGCGCAACGCGAGGCCATGCGTCACCGCCGCGGCCCGAAAGGTTATACACGCTCGGACGAGCGGATTCGCGAGGACGTCTGCGAGCAGCTCACGTATGCGCTCGACATCGATGTGAGCGACGTCAGCGTGCAGGTGCGCGACGGCCGCGTCGAACTCGAGGGCACCGTGCCGTCGCGCTGGATGAAGCACGACATCGAGGACATCGCCGACGGCTGCATGTGCGTGCGCGACGTCGAAAACCGCGTGCGCGTGCGTCGCGATGGCGAACACGACACGGGCATGGTGCTGCATCCGTCCCAACGCACCGTCACGCCGACGCAGCCTGCTGCGCGTGATCCCGAACCGGGCGGCGGCGCGGGCCGCGATCGCGAACCGCACCATTGACGGCGCGATGCGCGGGACGACCGGGCCGCGGATACGAGCGCCACGTGAGCGTGCCCGAGGCGGAACCGAACCCGCGCGCGGTCGACAGCCTGCTCGACGTCAATACCGCAAGTACTTCGACTTCGCGACTTCGCGCGCGACGACGTCGAGCGCAGCCGACCTGACCAAGCCCGCGATAGCGGCCGACCCGATCGCTGCGCTGCGCGCTCGCGTTTTCCTCTGGAGAAATCCATGGCGAATCTTCCGAACCGGACGACACCCGGCGTGCTGACCGAGCGTCGCGGCGGTAGCGCGTTCGCCGATCGCCAGGCCGCGGTCGCGGCCGTCGAGCTGCTGCTGCCGACGTTGTCGGCTGCGCTGCAGAGCGACTTCGTCGGCGACAGCGGCTGCCTGCACATCGTGATCATGGATCCGGCACTCGGACCCCGCGACGCGGCGTTCGAGGACGCGATCCTGTACGAGTTCTCGCTACCCGACCCGAAGGACTGGGATGCCGACTATCGCGCGTACGCACGCGCGAAGGCGCGGCTGTCGTGGGAAACCGGCCGCGACTGCCATGTCGTGCAGGCGCTGGAGCCGTACCGGCTGCGCGCGGGCGACACGAACCTGTGGGGTGGCGTCGCACAGCACGGGATCGTGGTCGGCGTGTCGGGCGCGCAGCCGTGGTTCGACGAGGCGTTCGCGGGCTGCATTGCGCACTGCCTGCGCGCGCTCGCGAAGCACCGCGCGCAGGCGACGCCGGACGGGCTCGCGATCTGAGCGCGGCCGGCCGGGCAGGTTTTTACAGCAGGTTATAAAAAAGCCAGCGCGCGCGCGCCGCGGCCCGACATGGCGCGGGCGTGTGCAGACGGGCACGGTTCTCGCTGGATCTCCTGTATCGACGCTTGTCGCGACAGGCGTCACGACCATGATTCTTACGATTCTTCGGCCGCTGACAGGAGGTGCATGTTGAACGCGACCCACGATCCCGCCCGCCCGCCGCTCGCGGGCCGCACCGCGCTCGTCACGGGCGGCGGCCGCGGCCTCGGCGAAGCCATCTGCGAGGAGCTGGCGCAACACGGCGCGCACGTGATCGTCGCCGATCTCGACGGCGATCGCGCGGCGGCTGTTGCGCAACGCCTCGAGCGGCATGGCGGCCAGGCGATCGGTCGGCCGCTCGACGTGCGCGACGAGGCGTCAGTGCTGCAGGTCGTGCACGACGCGCGCGAGGCACTCGGCGATCTCGATGTGATCGTCAACAACGCGGCGATCGACGTGACCGCGCCGATCGACGACGTGAGCGTCGCCGCGTGGCAGCAGGTGCTGATGACCAACCTGTTCGGCCCGTACCTGATGTGCCATGCCGCCGTGCCGATGATGAAGGCGCGCGGCAGCGGCCACATCGTCAACATCGCGTCGACCGCATCGAAGCGCGCGTGGCCGAATGCGTCCGCGTATCACGCGACGAAGTGGGGGCTGCTCGGCCTGTCGCATGCGCTGCACGCGGAGCTGCGGCCGGCCGGCGTAAGCGTGTCGGCGATCGTCGCGGGCGGGATGCGCACGCCGTTCCTGCTCGACCGCTTCCCCGACATCGACGAGGACACGCTGCAGCCGCCCGAACACGTTGCGGCCGCCGTGCGCTTCGTGCTGACGCAGCCGCCGGGCACCGTCGTGCCGGAGCTGATGGTGCTGCCGATGAAGGAGACGTCATGGCCCTGACGCGCGCACGACGGTTGCCGGGCGCGGTGCTGCTCGACAAGGACGGCACGCTGCTCGAGAACATCCCGTACAACGTCGATCCCGCGAGGATGCAGCTCGCACCGGGCGCCGCGCGCGCGCTGCGCACGCTCGGCGCGACGGGCATGCCGCTCGCGGTCGTGTCGAACCAGCCAGGCGTCGCGCTCGGCCGCTTTACCGAACACGAGCTTGGCGCGGTCCGCCGGCGTCTCGCCGAACTGTTCGAAGCAAACGGCGCGACGCTGGCGGACTTTTTTTACTGCCCGCATCACCCCGCGGGCAGCGTGCCGCGCTACAGCTGCGACTGCCTCTGCCGCAAGCCGCGCCCGGGGATGGTGCGCCGCGCGATCGCGACGCTCGGCGCCGTGGCCGAATGGAGCTGGATGATTGGCGACATCCTCGATGACGTCGAAGCCGGCCGCGCCGCGCACTGCAGCACGATCCTCGTCGATTGCGGCAACGAGACCGAATGGCGGCTCGATGCCGCGCGCACGCCGCACCATGTGGTCGACCGCGTCGATCTCGCAGCCGACATCGTCGTGCGCGAGACCGTGCGCCGTCACGGCTTGTGGGGGCGGCGATGAGCGCCGCCTGGGATCGTGCGCGCCGCATCCTGTGCGTGCGGCTCGACAGCCTCGGCGACGTGCTGATGACGACGCCCGCGCTGCGCGCGCTGAAGGAGAGCGGGAACGGCCGGCGGATCACGCTGTTGACGTCGCGCACCGGCGCGGCGCTGACGAAACATCTGCCGATGGTCGACGACGTATGGACGTATGACGCGCCGTGGGTCAAGCATCCGGACATGCGCGGCGATCCGGTCGTCGATCTCGACATGATCGACCAACTGCTGGCCGGCCGCTTCGACGCCGCCGTGATCTTCACCGTCTACAGTCAGAGCCCGCTGCCGGCCGCGATGATGTGCTGGCTCGCGGGCATTCCGCTGCGGCTCGCGCATTGCCGCGAGAATCCGTATGAACTATTGACCGACCGCGTCGCGGAGACCGAGCCGGAATCGCACGTGCGCCACGAGGTCGCGCGCCAGCTTGCGCTGGTGCGCTCGGTCGGCGCGAAGACGTCCGACTGGCGAATGGCGTTCGAGCCCGGCGATGCGGCGCGGCGCGCGCTGCACGCTCGGCTGCGCGCCGCGTTGCAGCGAGTCGGCGGCCCGCGGCGGCCGCGGCGGGCGCGCCCACGCTGGCTGGTCGTGCATCCGGGCGCGAGCGCATTGTCGCGGCGCTGGCCGGCCGAACGCTTCGGCGCTGCCGCCGCGCGACTCGCGCCGCTGTTCGACGGCATCGCGGTGACGGGCAGCGCCGACGAGCGTGCGCTCGTCGAGGCCGTGTGCGAACGCGCGGGTCCGCGCGCGGTGCCGTTCGCCGGCGCGCTGCCGCTTGGCGAACTCGGTGCGCTGATCGAGACGGCCGACCTGCTGCTGTCGAACAACAGCGGCCCCGTGCATCTCGCGGCCGCACTCGGCACGCCGGTGGTCGACCTGTACGCACTGACCAACCCGCAGCACACGCCTTGGCGCGTGCCGCACCGCGCGCTGAACGTCGATGTGCCGTGCCGCAACTGCTATCGCAGCGTGTGCAACCAGCCGGGCCATCCGTGCCTGCTCGGCGTGAGCGTGGACGACGTCGTCACGGCGACGCACGCGCTGCTGCGCGGCAGCGAGCGCCATGCGCGGCGTGCGGCCGCGCGGGCCGCTGCGTCCGGCGACGAGCCGATCGCGGCGAACGCATCGAACGTGATTCCCTTCGCGCATGTCACGACGAGGAGCTGACACATGCCCGGACCCATCTACACGCTCGGCATCAACGCCGCGTTTCACGACAGTGCCGCGTGCCTCGTGCGCGACGGCGTCGTGATCGCGGCGGCCGAGGACGAACGCTTCACGCACGTGAAGCATGCGAAGCGACCGGTGCCGTTCTCGACGTGGGAGCTGCCGTATCACGCGATCGACTACTGTCTCGCGGAAGCGGGCATCGTGCTCGCGGACGTCGACCATGTCGCGTATTCGTATGATCCGTGGCTCGAACTCGATCGTCGCGGCAACACGCCCGAGCTGACGCTGCCGCTTGCGCCGTCCGCGCACGCGCCGCACGCCGACGGCGACGGCGCGTCCCCGTGGCATCCGCTGTTCCTGTCGTCGATCGTGAACGCGCCGCGCCAGCTCGCGGGCGGCGCGCCGCACCACCTGCAGCAGCGCTTTCGCGGCGTCGCGCACGACGGGCCGTTCCGCTGGCACTTCATCGAGCACCATCTCGCGCACGAGGCCAGCGCGTTCCTCGCGGCGCCGTATGATCGCTGCGCGGTGATGACGATGGACGGACGCGGCGAGCGCGCGACGACGAGCTACGGCGTGTTCGACGGCCAGTCGTACCGGCGGCTCGGCCAGGTCAACATGCCGCATTCGCTCGGCCTGCTGTACGAGCACGTGACGCGCTATCTCGGCTTCCTGCACTCGTCGGACGAATACAAGGTGATGGCGCTCGCGTCGTACGGCAAGCCGGTGCTCGCCGACGAGATGCGCAAGCTGGTGCGCTACAACGGCGCGGGCCGCTACGAAGTCGCCGACTGCGACCTGGCCGCGCGGTTCGGCGCGCCGCGCGAACGCGGCGGCCCGATCGAGCCGCATCATTGCGACATCGCGCACGCGCTGCAGCTGGTGCTCGAGGAAACCACGCTGCAGGCGGTCGACTGGCTCGCCGCCGAGAGCGGCGAGAAGCAGCTCGCGATGGCGGGCGGCGTCGCGCTGAACTGCGTGATGAACGCGAAGATCCGCGATCGCGGCCCGTTCGACGACGTCTGGGTGCAGCCGGCCGCCGGCGACGCCGGCACCGCGCTCGGTGCAGCGCTATGGACCGACTTCCGGATGCGCGGGATGCGCGGCGACTGGCGGATGGATCACGCGTATCTCGGGCCGTCGTACAGCGACGACGCGATCGAGGCGTTCCTGAAGGAAGCGCAGCTGCCGTACCGGCGGCTGGCCGACGTCGCCGCGCAGACGGCCGCGCTGCTTGTGGCGAACCGCGTGATCGGCTGGTTCCAGGGCCGCATGGAATTCGGGCCGCGCGCGCTCGGCGCGCGTTCGATCCTCGCGTCGCCGACCGATCCGGACATGCAGCGCAAGCTGAACCGGATCAAGGATCGCGAGGACTTCCGGCCGGTCGCGCCGGTCGTGCTCGAAAGCCGTGCACATCACTGGTTCAACGGCGGCCGGCGCACGCCGCTGCGCGCGCCGTTCATGCTGTTCGTGTACGACGTCGCGCCGGGTGCCGAAGCGACGATTCCGGCGGTGCGCCACATCGATGGCACCGCGCGCGTGCAGACCGTCGACGAAGCGCAGCATCCGCTGCTGCATGCGTTGCTGTCCGAGTTCGACGCGCTGACCGGCGTGCCGGTGCTCGTCAACACGTCGTTCAACACGCGCGGCGAGCCGATCGTCTGTTCGCCGCGCGACGCGCTCGAATGCTTCTGGACGTCGCCGCTCGACGCACTCGTGATCGGTTCGTTCCTGCTGGAGAAACCGAGATGAACATGCGCGATACGCAACTGCCGCCGGTCGTGTCGGTCGTCGTGCCGACCTACCGGCGCCCCGATCTGCTCGAACGCTGCCTCGACGCACTGTGCGGGCAGGTGTTCGATCCGACCACCTACGAGATCGTCGTCGTCGACGACGATCCGGCCGGTAGCGCGTGGCCCGTCGTCGACGGGTGCCGTGAGCGCGTGGCCGACGTGCCGGTGATCCGCTACATGACCGCGCCCGATACGCAGGGGCCGGCCGGCGCGCGTAACATCGGCTGGCGCAGCGCGCGCGGCGCGCTGATCGCGTTCACCGACGACGACACGATTCCCGATCCGACCTGGCTGCGCCACGGTGCGGCCGCGCTGCTGGCCGAACCGTCGGCGGTGGCGGCGGCGGGGCGCATCGACGTGCCGCTGCGGCCGCATCCGACCGACTATGAGCGCGACGTGGCCGGCCTCGCGCATGCGGAGTTCGCGACCGCGAACTGCTTCGTGCGACGCACGGCGCTCGAGCGCGTCGGCGGGTTCGACGAACGCTTCACGCGCGCATGGCGCGAGGATGCCGACCTGATGTTCGCGCTGCGCGAGCATGCGGGGCCGATCGTCGGCGTCGATGCCGCGCGGATCGTGCATCCGGTGCGTCCCGCGCACTGGGGCGCGAGCATCGGACAGCAGTCGAAGGTGTTCTTCGATGCGCTGCTGTACAAGAAGCATCGCGCGACCTACCGGCGTCACATCCGGCCGATGCCGCCGTGGAACTACTACGCGGCCGTGCTGTTCGCGCTCGGCGCGATCGGTTGTTTCGCGGCCGGCTGGCGCGCGCCGGGCATTGCGTGCGCGGCGGCCTGGGCCGTGATCACCGCTGCGTTCTGCTCGAAGCGGTTGCGCGGCACGCGGCTCACGCCGTCGCATGTCGCCGAGATGATCGTCACGTCGATCGCGATTCCGCCCGTGTCGCTGTACTGGCGCATGCGCGGCGCACTTCACTTCCGGGTGTTCTTCCTATGATGCTCGACTCTGCCTCGTCGTCCGGTCCGATGCGCATCGCGGTATTTCGCGCGCTGCAGCTCGGCGACATGCTGTGCGCGGTGCCGGCGCTGCGTGCGCTGCGGCGCGGCGAACCGCGTGCACGCATCACGCTGATCGGGTTGCCGTGGGCGCGCGAGTTCGCGTCGCGCTTCTCCGACTACATCGACAATTTCATCGCGTTTCCCGGTGCGCCGGGCCTCGGCGAACAGCCGGAAGCCGAGCCGGCTGCGCGCGAGCGGTTCGTCGCGGAATGCCGCGCACGCGATTTCGATCTCGCGATCCAGCTGCACGGCAATGGTGTGCAGACCAATGCGATCGTCGCGTCGCTCGGCGCGACGCGTACCGCCGGATTCATGCCGCCCGACGGCGGCACGACCGCGCTCGACTGTTCGGTCATCTGGCGCGACGGCGAACCGGAGGTCACGCACTGCCTGTCGCTGACGCGCAAGCTCGGCTATGCGGACTGGGGCGACTATCTGGAATTCCCGCTCGGCGGCCTCGACTACGCGCTGTGGCATGTGCTGTGCGACGAGCATGCGCTCGATCCGGGCCGCTACGTGATCGTCCACCCTGGCGCGCGGATGGCGTCGCGGCGCTGGCCGGTCGAGCGCTTCGCGAGCGCCGCGCGGCAACTCGCGGACGACGGCTGGCAGATCGTGCTGACAGGCACGCGCGCGGAACTCGCGCTGGCTGCCGCATTCGTCGAGCATTTCGCGCGGCCGTGCGTGAACCTGTGCGGGCGCACGCCGCTCGGCGCGCTGGCCGCGCTGATCGGCCGCGCACGGCTCCTGTTGTGCAACGACACGGGCGTGTCGCACGTCGCGGCGGCGTTCGGTACGCCGAGCGTCGTCGTCGCATGCGGCAGCGACACGGCCCGCTGGGCGCCGCTCGACGCCGAACGCCATCGCGTGCTCGCGAACTACCCGGCCTGCCGGCCGTGCATGTTCGACACCTGCCCGTACGGACACGAGTGCGCGATCGCGATCGGCGTCGACGACGTGATGGAGCGGGCAGGCGAACTGCTCGCGGAGGAGAGACGTCATGTCACGTAAGCGGTTGCGCGTGCTCACCTGGCACGTGCATGGCAACTATCTGTATTACCTGTCGCAGGCGCCGCACGATTTCTACATCGTGACGAAGCCGCAGCATCCGCCTGGCTACGCGGGGCGCGTCGGGCACCTGCCGTGGGGCGACAACGTGTACGAGGTGAGCGCCGAATGCGTGCGCGACACCGAGTTCGACTGCGTGCTGTATCAACATCACAGTCACTACGCGCACGACCGGATGCGCCTCCTGAGCGACGCGCAGCGCGCGCTGCCGACGCTGTTCGTCGAACACGATCCGCCGCGCGAGCATCCGACCGACACGCTGCATCCGGTGCAGGACCCGAACGTGTTGCTGGTGCACGTGACGCCGTTCAACGCGCTGATGTGGGACAACGGCATCACGCCGACGCGCGTGATCGAGCACGGCGTGCTGCTGCCCGATGGCGTCGAGTATCGCGGCACGCTGCCGAAGGGCGTGACGGTCGTGAACAACCTCGCGCGACGCGGACGGCGTCTCGGCGCGGACCTGTTCGAGGTCGTGCGTCACAGCGTGCCGCTCGACCTGATCGGAATGGGCTCGACCGAACTCGGCGGCATCGGCGAAGTGCCGAATCCGGCACTGCCGCAGTTCCTGTCGCACTACCGGTTCTTCTTCAATCCGATCCGCTACACGAGCCTCGGGCTCGCGGTGATCGAGGCGATGACGATCGGGTTGCCGATCGTTGCGCTCGCAACTACGGAGATGGCGCAACTCGTGAGGAGTGGCTACAACGGTGTCGCCGATACGCGGCCGGCCGCGCTGATCGACGCGATGCGCATGCTGATCCGCGATCCGGAACTCGCGCGCGAGTGGGGCGCGGCGGCGAAGCGCGACGCGTGCGAGCGGTTCGGGATCGAGCGGTTCGTGCTCGATTGGGACAACGCGTTGCGCGACGTCGCGTCCTAGCAGGCGCGGCCTTTGGACGGCCCGCTTACGCGGGGGGGGGGGGGGGGGGGGGGGGGGTGGGGGGGGGGGGGGCACCGGGGGCCCCCCCGGGGGCGCCCCCCCCGCGCCCCGGGGTGGGTGGGGGTGGGTTTAGCAGGCAAAACCGGTTT